>CAYIOB010000087.1:0-1777 GCA_964364925.1 uncultured Gammaproteobacteria bacterium | reverse complement strand
AAAGATTACAGAATAAATATTATTGACACTCCTGGTCACGTTGATTTTACAGCAGAGGTTGAGCGCTCACTCCGGGTTTTAGACGGCGGAATTACGGTTTTAGATGCGGAAGAAGGAGTCCAATCACAGTCGGAAACCGTTTGGAGACAGGCTGATAAATATCATGTTCCGAGGCTCTGTTTTGTTAATAAAATGGATAAACTGGGAGCAGATTTTTTGGCAACGGTAAAGTCAATCGAAGACAGACTCGGCGCAAATACCCTGATTATGGTTTTGCCAATAGGGGTTGAATCTTCGTTTAAAGGAATTGTTCACTTAATGGAAATGAAAGCTTATATTTGGGGCGGGGACGAGTTGGGAGCGAAATTTGAAGTTACGGATATTCCCGAAGACATGAAGAAAGAGGTCGAAAAATACAGGCATAAACTGATTGAAAAAATTTCCGAAACAGACGATGCTCTTACGGATAAATATCTCCACGGCCATGAAATTTCCGACGATGAATTAAAACAAGCCTTAAGAAGAGCGGTTATTGCTTATAAATTAGTGCCTATTTTTGCCGGCTCTTCCCTTCGCAACAAGGGTGTTCAGCCGCTTTTAGATGCTGTTATTGATTATCTTCCCTCGCCTTTAGATGTTGGAGAGGTAACAGGATACAATCCAAAAACAGGCGAAGAAGAAAAAAGAGGACCGGATTTAGAACAGCCTTTAGCCGGTTTGGCTTTTAAAATTCAAATTGATCCTCATGTTGGAAAATTAACCTATTTTAGAGTTTATTCGGGAAAAGCCATAGCCGGTTCTTATATTTATAACAGCGTTAAAAATCAAACGGAAAGAGTCGGACGCATTCTTTTGATGCATGCAAATCACAGGGAAGAAATTAAAGAAGCATATGCCGGAGAAATTGTTGCCCTGGTCGGACTTAAAGATACGGGTACGGGAGATACGCTTTGCGATGAAAAAAACCCGATAATTTTGGAAAAAATTTCTTTCCCGGATCCGGTTATTTCTTTGGCAATTGAACCAAAAACCAAAATAGACCAGGAAAAGCTGGGACTTGCCCTCAAAAGATTATCGGAAGAAGACCCGACTTTCAGCATTAAAACTAATCACGAAACAAATCAAACGATAATTTCGGGAATGGGAGAATTACAGCTCGAAGTTATGGTGGACAGAATGAAAAGAGAATTTGGAGTTTTGGCAAATGTCGGAGCACCTCAAGTTGCCTATAAAGAAACAGTTAAAGCCGAGGCACAAGGAGAAGGAAAATATATTAAACAATCCGGAGGACGCGGACAATACGGACATTGCTGGCTTAGGGTTAAACCAAAGCCAAGGGGAGAAGGTTATGAATTTGTGGATGCAATTAAAGGCGGAGCAATTCCCGCAGAATTTATCAGCTCTATTCAGAAAGGTGTTAAGGAAACTATGGAAAACGGAATTTTACTTGGATATCCGATGGTTGATATGGAAGTAACTGTTTATGACGGATCTTTTCACGATGTTGATTCTTCCGATGTAGCTTTTAAAATTGCCGCTTCTCAAGCGTTGCAGGCGGCAACAAAAAAAGCGGAAATTGCGCTTTTGGAACCTATTATGAAAGTCGAAGTTACAACCCCAAGTGAGTTTATGGGAGATGTAATCGGTGATTTATCTGCAAAAAGAGCGCAAATTATGGGAACGCAAGAACATGGAAGAGCAACGATAGTTTTGGCAATGGCGCCTTTAGCCGAATTATCAGGTTACTCAACAACACTTCGTTCCATGTCCCAGGGCC
>CAYIOB010000086.1:0-1921 GCA_964364925.1 uncultured Gammaproteobacteria bacterium | reverse complement strand
TCTTCAACCGATTGTGCTCGGATAACATCCGCAACCAATCTTACCTTTCTAGGACTAACCCTAACTGATTTACTTTTTGCAATAATTTCCATATTATGTTTTTGAAATCTCCCTTGCTACTACTCTACCGTGAGTTCTAAATGTTCTGGTTGCCGCAAATTCACCTAATCTGTGACCTACCATGCCTTCGCTTACAAAAACATTAATAAAAACTCTGCCATTGTGAACCGCAATTGTATGTCCTACAAATTCCGGCGGAATCTGACAGGCTCTTGACCAGGTTTTTATAGGAGATTTATCTCCTGTATTTTTTTGCTGCAAAACTTTTCTCAAGAGTCTTGCGTAAACAAATGGTCCTTTTTTAGAACTTCTTCCCATAATAGTTTTTAGCTATGCTTTCCTGCTTTCCTCCTTTGCAAAATATACTTATTTGAATGTTTTTTCTTATTTCTGGTATTTCCAACCGCCGGTCCGCCGGCATAAGTTTTAGGCAAAGACATACCGATTCCGCTTCGTCCTTCTCCTCCTCCGTGAGGATGACTTCTTGGATTTTGCGCAACTCCTCTAACCGTTGGTCTTATTCCCATGTTTCTTTTTCTTCCGGCTTTACCTAAATCTCTATTTTTTAAATCCGCGTTTCCCAAAACTCCAACCGTCGCAATTCCAACTGCCCTTATTTTTCTTACTTCTCCCGAAGGCATTTTTAAGTGAACAAATTCGCCTTCTTTTGCTTGAATTGTTGCACTTGTTCCGCTTCCCCGTGCAATCTGTCCGCCTTTTCCCGGATTTAATTCAACGTTATGAACAAAAGTTCCCACAGGAAGAAGTGAAAGCGGCAATGCATTGCCAACCCTAACATCCGCGTCTTTGCCCGAAATTACTACGTCTTCTAATTTTAACCCTTCCGGAGCCAAAATGTATCTCTTTTCTCCATCTGTATAATTTATTAAAGCTATGTCAACGCTTCTGTTTGGATCGTATTCTATTGCCATCACTTTTCCTTCAATTCCTGTTTTGTCACGTTTAAAATCAATAACCCTCATAAAGCGCTTATGCTGACCGCCTTGATGCCTAACAGAAACCTGTCCGGTTTGATCTCTACCTGAATGTTTCTTTTTAATAAACTTTAATTTACTCATAATTTTAAGACGCATCAAATAAAGGAATTTTTTGTCCCAGCTTTAACGTTACTATTGCCTTCTTTTTGGGTTGCTTGGCAACTTCAACTCTTCTTGTGCCGGTTCTACTTGATTTACCCTTGGTAGTTATGGTTGCAACACCCAAAACATTTACTTTAAATTTTTCTTCTACCTCTTTTTTTATCGACAACTTATCTGCTCTTCTTGAAACCCTAAAAGTAAACTTGCTTTTTGCCGCATCGCTCATCGATTTTTCCGAGATAATGGGTGCTATTATAACATTTGATTTCATATTAACTACCTTTTTGGTTTATAAAATTATTTTTTATAACTTCCAAGGCTCCTTTCATTAAAATTATTCCTCTGTTATCCAAAACTTCATAAGTATTAATCTGTTTTGCATCCAAAACGCTTAAACCTTTAATATTTCTTCCCGCTTTTTTAACATTTTCGATATCTTTTACGGAATCTGTTGTTATCAAAAGTAACTTCTTATTTTTGTTCTCTAAATCGAGATTTTTAATGACATTTACCATTAATTTTGTTTTCGGTTGTATTTTTTCAAGACCTGTTAGCACTTTTATTTCTCCATCTTTAAGTTTTGAAGACAAAGCGCTAAAAAGAGACGCTTTTTTCATTTTTTGAGGAAGAGAGAGCGAATAATCTCTTGGTCTTGGACCAAAAGCGACTCCGCCTCCGACATAAATAGGGGCGGACGTTGCTCCGTGCCTTGCCCGTCCTGTTCCTTTTTGTCTATAAATTTTTTTAGTTGTTTTATTAAC
>CAYIOB010000085.1:0-2020 GCA_964364925.1 uncultured Gammaproteobacteria bacterium | reverse complement strand
AAAAAGAAAAAATTTATTCACTTAACAAGCAAGCCTTAAAATTTTATCAATACGTTTTACTAAAACATAATCTTGGTAAAAAAGCCCTTTTTTATTTAAAAGAAAAAAGGGGATTGTCGGAAAAACTAATCGAGACTTTTTCTCTTGGTTTTTCCCCTCCTTCCGGAACCGCATTGTCAAACTACTTAATTAACAAAAAGGGATACAAAAAACAGGATTTGTATCTTGCGGGGCTTGCTTTTGAAAACGGTGGGAGAACGGTTGATTTTTTCAGAGGAAGACTGATGTTTCCCTTATCGGATCACAGAGGCAATATTGTCGGTTTTTCGGCAAGAATTTTGGATGAAAGTTCAGATACTTCTAAATATATCAATACCAAGGAAACAAGTGTTTATCATAAGGGGAGTCTTTTTTTTGGGCTGGATAATGCAAAAGACGAAATAAAAAAACAACAGCAGGCGATTTTGGTTGAAGGGGAGTTTGACGTTATTGCTTGTTTTAAAGAGGGAATAAGGAATACGGTTGCCATAAAAGGAACGGCATTAACCGAAAATCAAGTTGCGCTTTTGTCTCGTTTTACTCCAAAAATTATTCTTTGTCTTGATATGGATGAGGCCGGTTTCGAGGCCACTAAAAGAAGCCTTCCGATAATTGAAAAAAAAGGTTTAACAACGACAATTGTTGTTGTGCCAAACGGAAAAGACCCGGACGAAGCGATTAAAAAAAATGTCGGTGCATTTAAAAAAGCCTTAAAAGAGGATATTGGAGTCTATGATTTTTTAATTGATAAATTTTTGTCAATTTACGATAAAACATCGTCCCAGGGGAAGGGGAAGATTGTAGAGGAAATGAAGCCTCTTCTTTCCGCAGTTGAAAACGAAGTAGTAAAAGAACATTATATTAAAAAATTAAGTAAGGAAATAGATACTTCTATAGAAAGCATCACTAAGGAAATAGATAAATATCAAAGCGGGAAAAAATCGGAAAAAGTTGCGGTTGGAGCTTCTGATAAGCGAAAAAGGCGCGAGATTCTAGAGGAATACTTGATAGCGCTTATTGTTCAAAGCGAGGACCTAAATCTGGCTTTGGAAAAAGCCAATAAAATTCTCGAGGATTATAAGTTTGAAATACCTTCTTATCAAAAAATTATGGATTTTATGACGCAGGCTCTAAGAAAGAAGGGTAAAGTTGACGGCAAAAAAATATCAAAGGGGCTTCCAACGGAACTGCTTAAATCTTTTGACAGTTGCTATCTTTTACCTTTGCCCCATTTTAACAATGAGGAAAAATATTTTGAAGACCTGGTAAAGGTGGCAGACGAGCTTTCCGAGATTAACATAAGAGAGAAAAAGAAATCTGTCTCCAAAGATTAAACTCTAGGTTTATTTTATCCGCATTTCGTGTTAAAATAGAAGAGCCGACTGCTATGAAACAAAAACAGCCAAATATTTTATTAGATATCGTTACGTCTGCTAAAAAACGCGGGTATATTACGCAGGACGAAATTTTATCTATTTTTCCCCATCCGGAAGAACACATTGTCGAACTAGACCAGCTTTACGACAAATTAATGCATTCGGACATTGATGTTTTTGAATCCGTTGCAGCCGATCAGGGCAATGAGAAGCCGATAGAAGATTTGGAAAAAGAGCTCGAAGCATTAACTGTTTTAACCGAAGGTACGGTTTCTGATCCTGTAAGAATGTATCTTAAGGAAATCGGAAGAATTCCTCTTTTAACTTTTGACCAGGAAATCTCTTTGGCAAAAAGAGTTGAAAAAAGCGATGCCGAAGCAAAAAAAATCTTAGTTAACTCAAACTTAAGATTGGTAGTTTCCATAGCTAAAAAATATGTCGGCCGGGGATTAACGCTTTTGGACTTAATTCAGGAAGGAAATCAAGGACTAATAAGAGCAGTTGAAAAATACGATTGGAGAAGAGGCTACAAATTTTCTACTTACGCAACCTGGTGGATAAGGCAGTCCATAACGCGTGCTATTGCTGACCAAGCAAGAACTAAC
>CAYIOB010000084.1:0-2352 GCA_964364925.1 uncultured Gammaproteobacteria bacterium | reverse complement strand
CAAAAATACACCAACCGACTACAAACTTGCCACCTATATTAACCTACATACTAACCCAGATGATTCAATATTTATTTGGGGAAATAACGCCCAGGTTTATAAATTAACGGGGAAACTGCCGCCGGGAAAATACGCCGCCGCATATCATATAACAAGCTACCCTGATGGAGTTTCTAATAGCAAAGCCGGTATTTTAATGGAAAAACCTAAGCTTATTGTTATAATGCCAAATGTCCGGCGGATTCCTTTTTCTCTTTTAAACTATAGAGAAAAAATTACAATCAACAACGTTTTAGTTTATGAAAGAATTTTTTAAAGACATCAGAAGCGATAAGTTAACTTTTAGAGTATTTACCGCAACTCTTATTGTTATTCTCCTGCCACTTCCTTACATTTTATTTTTTTATAGAAATCTGCCGCCATATCTTCCGGTTTTTAACCAGCTCCCTTGGGGAGAGCCAAGACTTGCGCCGCCTATTGGCGTACTCATTCCAAGCTTAATTTCACTGTGTATTTTAATTGCAAATGTCTTTCTTTCGCCAGTTTTATATAAGAAAACTCCGCTTGTTTCGCGGATGCTTGCGGTAATCAGTTTTATTATTGCCATACTTACATTACTTTTTGTTTTCAGAACCGTTCAGATAATTTTATAATGTTTAACGCACAATTAACTATTTTCTTTCCTTTACTAACCGCATTTATCGCAACAGTTATTGCAACTCCTTTATCTTTAATTTTTATAAAAAAACTCGGGCTCGTTGACGATCCTAAAAAACACAAGCATCCGGCAATAATTCACAAAAAACCTATCCCGAGAGCCGGAGGGGTTCCGCTTTTTATCGGAGTTCTAATTGCCAGCTTAGTTTTTTTGCCTGTTGAAAAAATTACAATTGCTATTTTTGCAGCTTCTTTTATCCTCCTTTTGGTCGGCGTTTTAGATGATAAATTTAATCTCTCTCCTTACTCTCGTTTTGTAATAAATATTATATCCGCAATTATTGTTGTTTTTGCCGGAGTCAGTGTTCCTTTTATTACCAACCCTTTCGGCGGAATTTTATTTTTAAATTCTTTGCATGTTCCTTTTTTAGGACTTATCGAGCTTAATTTTATTCCTCATGTCATTGCAATTATCTGGATTGTTTGGGTTGTAAACATGTTAAATTGGAGTAAAGGCGTTGACGGACAAATGCCCGGAATTGTTGCGATATCCGCAATTATTATCGGGATTTTAAGCCTTCGTTTTCCGGTTTTAGACCAATATAGCTTAATAAGTGCAACTTTATCTTTTATAATTGCGGGCGCGTCTTTGGGATTTTTAGTATTTAATTTTTATCCGGCGAGAATTTTCCCGGGTTATGGAGCTACTGCAATTTATCTTCTTTTGGCAGTAGCAAGTATTTTATCCGGAGCCAAATTAGCAACCGCAATTTTGGTTATGGGAGTTCCTATGGCAGACGGAGCCTTTACCATTATAAGAAGAATTTTAACCGGCCGCTCTCCTTTTTGGCACGACAAAAAACACCTACACCACTTATTATTAAATTTAGGCTTTGGACAAAGGCGGATTGCGTTGTTTTATTGGGTTATTTCTGCTATATTAGGAGCGTTATCACTTGTACTGTCAAGCAAAGGCAAACTATTCGCAATTATAATGCTTGTAATTATTGCCGGAGGAGCAATACTCTTCTTGCATTTTTTTATAAAAAGAACCAATGATAAAACTGGCATATAATTTATTACGCTTACTAAGGCCAAGACAGTGGATAAAAAACCTCGCAATTTTTGCCGCTATTACTTTTTCCGGTGAACTTTTTAATCTTCCCGTTCTTGAAAAAGTATTGCTTGGATTTTTTGCTTTCTGCGGTCTTTCTTCCGCAACTTATATAGTCAACGATATTTTTGACGTAGAAAAAGATAAGCTTCATCCGTTTAAAAAATTTAGACCTTTGGCTCGTGGCGATATTCCAATTCCATTCGCAGGAGTCTTAGCTGTTTTCTTAATAATATTTTCACTTTTTATAGCCAGCGAGGTAACTCCGGCTTTTTTTGTTTTAGGGCTTATTTATTTGGCGATTCAATTCTTATATTCATCTTATTTAAAATCCGTTGCGGTTTTGGACATTCTATTAATTGCCGCGGGGTATATTTTAAGAGTTTACGGAGGAGAATTTGCAAGCGGTTTTCATATTTCCGTCTGGCTTTTACTTACAACAATTTCAATTTCTCTTTTCCTGGCTGTTGGTAAAAGAAGATCGGAGCTTACTCTTTTACTAGGTAATAAAGAAATAAATATTGCCGCGACAAGAAAATCTTTGTCGCATTATTCCGAAAGACTCTTAGATGTTAATGCTT
>CAYIOB010000083.1:1075-2508 GCA_964364925.1 uncultured Gammaproteobacteria bacterium | reverse complement strand
GTAACCTTTTGCATTCCCAATATGTTTCTGTCAGAAAGGTTTTGAAAAGCTTGTCCCGCCGAAGCCTTGGCAAAGGCGGACCTTAACCGTTCAATAAACCTTACTTACAAAATTATATCAAAAATTTTTGGCCGCCGACCAAAGGGCCAAAAGGCTTAAGAGTAAAAGGGTCTATAAAATAAGAACCAATATTATTAAGATTCAAACTTGCCGAGACTGAAAACAAACCCACGCCTCCGGATCCCACCGGTAGTCAGGCTCCGCCCAAGAGCTGCGCAACCAAAGACCGTGAGTAATGCGTTTCAAGTAGAAGACGCGGGGAAGGCCAGCCGAGACGGCTATAGGTTTCATTCCGATAGAAAACCACTCATTCATAGGCTGATCTTTATATTGCAGTCGGTAATTAGGTCCAAGGTCTGGCGGACAAAGTTCTAAGCCAAGCTCTTTTGCTTTTTTAAAGAGCTTATCTGTTGTAGGATAGTCATCGGGTAGTCCTAAATCATCAACTTTTAATCTTACGATATCAAGATTTTGACCTTGTCTTGCTGTGAGACTAAGACCAGTTCTCATCATATATTCAGCGTAGGAGGAAACGTTGATTTTGTTTTCACTTAACTCCCTTTGCAATTGATTCAAGTCCTTTCTCCCCACAGTTACGGAGTCAAATCTAACCCTGCCTTCCGGGAAAGAGGTGTAAACGTGTTCCAATTTGTACTTTCTCACTAAGTCAAAAATTCCAGCTTCTAATTTTCCGACATATGCCTTCGTGTGTTCATTTATTTCCGACGGTCTTTGGGCGATTTGCGATGGTTCACATTCAAAAACAACAGGCATATCTTCAATCGGATCTCTTTGTGATCTCAACTCGTCGATTCTCGGATCTTTATCATATCCAAATCCTTCAATTGTGCCATCTATTTCATAAAGGAATGTTAGCTCCGAAGCAATTAGATTCTGGCCTTCTTTTACTTTCCGCTCAACTTCGGTAAGTCTTCGCATATCCGAAACTTTTTTCTGATAACTCTGTCCATCTGAAAATTCTTTAAGCTTTTCTTCAACTATTGGAGTTGCTCCAGCGTCCAAATTTTGCTCCGGGGCAATTCCTCTGACTTCTGCAATGCTTTCCTGCTCCATTCGTATTGCGGCTCGAGGAATTGTAGGTTCACCTTTTGAGTCGAGGGAATAATAGACATAAAAGTCTCCTACCTGAAGTTGGGCCTCGGCAGTTGATTCTCCGGCAGTACACCATCCCGTTCCATGACCTTGAAGAGATTGGACTAGAGGCAAAGGGTCCGACTCTCGATCATATTTTACCCATTTTCCTTCAGTTGCTTGAAGTTGTTCTTCTGATGCTGGAGTTATTTTTTCAATTGCCCACACATAAAGTTTTGCAAAATTTTTATATCACTTTGTAACTCATTGGAAAGCTGTGA
>CAYIOB010000083.1:0-1065 GCA_964364925.1 uncultured Gammaproteobacteria bacterium | reverse complement strand
ATAAAGTTTTGCAAAATTTTCGCTTGCCAAAAGTTTTTCAAATTCTTTTCTGTCTTGCTCTTCAAGAGTAGACAAATCAATATCATAACCTTTATATTTTTTATTTATTGCATCCAAAACATAAGCCAAAGCTTCGCGGTTTAGATCTGGAAACGGAGCAACAGTCCCTTTTGCACGTGAGGGAAAAGCGTGTTTTTCTTTGTCATATGCTCCTATAGAAAGAACGCTTCGCAGAGTATAATATTTAAGTCCATCAGAATACGGAGCGTCGGGAGATGAAAGATAGTCGACCCATTTGTCGAGACTTGATTCCTGATCTGCAATAATTACTTCAGTGAGTTGTTCTCTCATATCTCTTGTTATTTCAATGTCGCCATGTCCTTGCTCACGAGCGAGACGACGCTGATTATCAAAATAGCTTTCTGGAATTTCCCCTGGTTTTATTACAAACTTTCTATGTAAAAGGTGTTTTCCCGCATCTAGTCCATGTTCTCGATCGATGAGGTCGGTTCTATCTGTTATTTCATGGAATCTGGTTAAGTAATTTTGTATGCGAAATAAGGGATCCTGCGGAACTTTTTCACCAGTTCTTGCTCTTGTGCGTTGAGCAGCGGCTTCTACCTCAGGGGCTTTATGAAAGTCATACTTGTTTTTAAGTAACTGGGTAGATGTCTCAGGAGCTTCCATATTAAAATTATACAACAAACAATACCGGTGTGATAAAATAACAACTATGCAAAATGACCTGCTCACAGTGTTGGCCGCAATAATAATAGGATTCACTATCTTTTATTTTTTGTTTAACCGCAAACAAAACAGCTCGGCCTCTGACAAAGCCCTAACCGAATGGCTTAAGAGCATGCAGGGCTCAATTGATGAAACAAATAAAACCCTGAACCAAGCCATGAGAAATTCCTCTTTAGAGATGACTAAAACACTCCAGGAAAATAATAAACAAATAAATGACAGACTAACAAAGGCTGCAGAAGTAATAAGAGATGTGAGTCGCGAAGTCGGGCAAATGTCAGAAATTGGAAGATCTATGCGCGAACTTCAGGATTTTTT
>CAYIOB010000082.1:0-2608 GCA_964364925.1 uncultured Gammaproteobacteria bacterium | reverse complement strand
AGAAGGATTTATTAGAAAAGAAAAAATTCCTCCAACGGTTACTTTTAAAGTTGGTGCCTCTGTTGAAGCGACCGTCTCCGAGGTTGATTCAAGAAAACATAGGGTTGTTTTGGTTCCGGTTCTAAAGGAAAAACCAATCGGATACAGATAGTTTTGAGGATAGACGATAGAAATTGGAAGTTAGAATTTGAAGTTAGATGATAGAAGTTAGATATTCTAGACTCTATTTTCCAGCTTCAAAATCTAGTTTCTAGCATCTAGTTTCTAGCATCAATTTATGAGTAAATCTACGACTTCTTTCGTCTGTCAAGAATGCGGATATGATTCTCCGAAATTTATGGGAAAGTGTCCCGAATGTGGAGAGTGGAATTCATTAAGAGAAATTAAAACTTCAGGTTTTAAACCTCAGGCTTCAGGAAGTGTTTTAAGAAAACCAGCGGATTTAAAACCTAAAACCTTGTCGGAAATTAACTACGAAGAAGGGCAAAGACTGGCGACCGGTTTTTCGGAAATGGACGAGGTGTTGGGAGGCGGAATTGTTAACGGGAGCGTAATTCTATTGGCCGGTGATCCGGGAGTTGGGAAATCAACTCTTCTTTTACAAATGGCACTAGGTTTAGGTTCAAAATCTAAAAATCCTGTTCTGTATATCTCCGGTGAGGAGTCAGAGCAGCAAATAAAATTGCGCGCCCAAAGAATTTCCAAAAATGACAAAAACAATTCGCTTTTGCTTTTGTCATTAACAAACACAGATGAGGCAGTCAATGTAATACAAGAAACAAAACCGTCTTTGGTTATTGTTGATTCAATACAAACAATGGAATCGGAAAACTTAACCGGTCTTTCGGGAAGCGTTGGTCAGGTAAGGTATGCGGCTTTGCAGTTTATAAGAGCCGCAAAGACTTTGAATATTCCTGTAATTCTTGTGGGGCACGTTACAAAAGAGGGAATGGTTGCGGGCCCAATGGTTTTGTCCCACATGGTGGATACTGTGCTTTTCTTGGAAGGGGAAAAAACAACAGGTACAAGACTTCTTAGGAGTCTTAAGAATCGTTTTGGCCCGGTAGATGAAGTAGGAGTCTTCTCTATGCAAGGAGAGGGCATGACAGAGGTTAAGAACCCCGAGCAAATATTTCTAACGGAAAACAGAGAAGTTGCGCCCGGCTCGGTTCTTGTTATAACTCTTGAAGGAAGCAGGGCATTTTTGGTCGAGATCCAAGCTTTAGTAGTATTTTCCAAGCTGCCAATGCCAAGACGTGTTGCAGCAGGATTTGATTATAAACGGCTGGAGCTTTTGCTTGCAGTTTTGCAAAAACACGTAAGGCTTCCGGTTGACACAATGGATGTTTTTGTTAATGTTGCCGGAGGATTAAAGCTTCAGGACCCGGCAGCCGATCTTGGAATTTGCCTTGCAATTTTTTCAAGCCTTAAAAACGTGTCTTTGAAAAAAGTTGTGGCAGTAGGAGAGGTCGGGCTTTTGGGTGAATTAAGGAACGTTTCATCTTTGGAAAAAAGAACCAAAGAAGCAAAAAAGCTGGGTTTTACAAAGATTATTAACCCGAATCAATACAAGTCTTTGAGTGACGTGATAAAATCACTAGACTAGTTACTAGATACTAGTAATTAGATATAAGCAAACTAACTAACTAGTATCTAATTTAACTAATTAACTAAAAGATTTATGGCAAAAGCAAAAACGAAATTATCAAAAAAAGAACCGGAATCACCGCAAATGCGGGTTCACCCTGAAACGGTTCACCGTGAACGGGATCTTGCCGGTGCGGGACACATTGATAGAAATCTGCTCTTCCCGCCCCGTGTTATCGGCATGATTGCGGATGAAGTTGCAAAAATCGTTGTCAGAAGACTTCCGCATCCTAAGAAAAGGAAAAAAGCGAAAAAAATAGAAAATGCGGTATTCTTAGACACGTCGGCAATTATTGACGGAAGAATATTTGACGTAATTCATTTGGGTCTTTTAAAAGGAACTTTTCTAATTTTGGAAAGCATACTTTTGGAGTTAAAACACATTGCGGATTCCCAGGATATTGTTAAAAGGGAGCGGGGCAGGAAAGGGCTTGCGCTTTTGGAAAAACTCAAAAAAGAAAAAGGAATAAAAGTTTCTTTAATTTCCGAAGGGCAGGAGAAAAGTTTAGATTTGGATAAAATTAAAGAGGTTGATGAAAAATTAATAACGGCAAGCAAGCTAAATAAAGCAAGAATTATAACTTGTGACTATAACCTGGAGAAAAAAGCAAGTATTTCAGGAATTACCGCAATAAACGTAAATACGCTTGCAAATGTTTTAAAAATTACCGCTGTTCCCGGCGAATCTTTGCATATAAGTATACAGCACGTAGGAAAAGATATTAATCAGGGAGTAGGGTATTTGGATGACGGAACAATGATTGTAGTTGAAAATTCCAGTTTTGATGTAGGCAAAGCAGTTGATGTAATCGTGTCCCGTGTAATTCAAACAACAGCAGGCCGTATCCTCTTTGCCAAGAAAATTTGACCGCGTACAAAGTTTGTTTATAAACTCCAAAGAGGTGAGAATACCTGCCCAATATTCCCACCCCATTACAACTTACAAGCAGACTTTGTATGG
>CAYIOB010000081.1:0-2711 GCA_964364925.1 uncultured Gammaproteobacteria bacterium | reverse complement strand
ATGTGTGCGTAGTGTCTCTTGTCTGTTTCGTATTCGATGTGGGAAATGTTGATGGTGACTCCTCTTGCTTTTTCTTCCGGGGCGTTATCGATATCTTCGTACTTCTTAGCTGTTGCCTGTCCCTTTTTGGACAAAACAGTGGCAATAGCAGCCGTTAAGGTTGTCTTACCATGGTCAACGTGCCCGATTGTTCCAATATTTACGTGTGGTTTTGTTCTTTTATATACGTCTGCCATAATACTTGTCCCGCGGAAATCAATCTTGAGGCGTGAACGAAAGTTTCGATAAAGCCGAAAGTTTGATTCCTTGTGGGAAGTCAAAAAAATGACCCCTTTGGAAGGTCAAGAACAAATATACAGTATTTTCGAAAATACGTCAAGCCCCAATTTGGGGCGCGACCTCTTCGAGCCTGAGCCTCAGAGCCGAAGGCCTGAGCGCAGCCGAATGGGTCAAGGGGAAAATGATTATTTTAAGGTTTTATAAACAAAGACGCGCTTACGATTAAAAATACCGCTATAAAATCCAAAACAAAAGCAATAATTAAAAATTTATACGTACTTATTTTTGATATTCCCATAAGGCTTATGCCTATTTCGTCAGGAATTGGAGAGGCAATAATTATTGCCCCTATTACCGGGAGAGTCCAGCTGAAATATCTTGTGTGTAAAATCTTCGAAAGATGATTTCCCCCGAAATGGTTATATATAAGTTCTATTTCTTTTTCCAAATCGTTTTTTATAAGCTTAAAAATAAGAAAGTCTCCCAGTACTCCGCCTAAACCTCCTATTAATCCTAGCTCCCAGGGGGTAAGTTTTTCAGCTAAGATAAGCAGAATAAGCGCTCCTGTTGCAAAAGTAAATGTGGACACAAACAAAATCCCTGCGACAAAAGCCCCAATATAACCATAATCCTTAAGACCGAATAAAAACTGATGAAATGGTTCGTATCTTGAAAGAATTAAAGCAAGTATGAGCCCTAATAATGTAATTGTTATATTTTTATATTTCCAGGACTTAATGGCTTTTTCCATAAAATAATTATATCAAATTTACCCCGTTAAATAAGATTTGAGCCGATTTTTGATAAACAATTTACCTAAGTATGTTTTTAAATATTTCTCACGATGGGTTGCGTCTTTTTGTCTTAAACAAGCTTCAAAGTAAACCAAAGCCAATGGTCTTCTATCCTTTGTTGACTCAACTAAGCCTTTCTTATGTTGCTCAAATCTTAATTTTAAATCTTTAGTGTAACCGGTATAGAATTTATTATCTTTTCTGGATTTTAAAACATAAACGAAATGATACACAGTAAATAAATTATAAGAGATTTAAAATTATTTAACAGGGTGAGTTTGACAATTAATTGTTTGTCCTATAATATACACTGCTATGACAGAAGACGGAAGAAAACCAACATTTGATGAGTTAAAAGTTATTGTTGGTTCGAAACCGGTGCTAACCGGTGAATTTAGAGTAGCCTCTCGTATTGCTGACATTGAAGCCGTATTCCCTACTATTAGGATGAATGAAGATACTGATGAAGCTTTGGCAGACCAAGCAAGAACAGCTTATGATGATCAGCTTGAAAAACATGTTAAGGCTAAAGAAAATACTGAACTATTGGGAAAGCTTGCCAGGTTAAATTTTATAAGAGGATCTCTTGGATACGGCGACCATCGACTTGCCAGACGTTTAAGAATTACCACAAGAGAAATAGATCGAAAAGGTGATTCTAGACTGGCTCAATATTTAGGAACTACCGCAAATCAGGTTCAACGAGGTGACCTAAGAGGCCGTAGAAAAAAAGAGGTTGGTAGATTTGAACAAAGGTTTAATGGTCTCTTTGCGCTTTCAAGTATCTTAGCGGAATCAGTAGAGGATGTTATAGATAGACGAATCGCTCTTGAAACACCGAATGGTAAATTAAGTAGCGTAAACGTTAGCGATGCTATAAAAGCAGGCTATATTAATATTGCAGTTGCCATTGCTCTTGAGGCAGTTAGGCATAATGAGTCATCGGGAAATAATCAGCGAGTACCTGAACCACCTCTTGAATAATTCTCTTCTGTATTCTTATTTCTACCAAGAAGATATCCGTAACCGATTGTAATAATTGGGTAAACTAAATATGCAATGCCGATTTCTTTTATGTAAGCGGGGACACTCATTTTAATCGGCCCCCAAATAAACATAAAATAATCAAAAGAAAGACTAATTGCTAAAAAAAGAAGCCCTAGAAAAATTCCTTCCTTAAGATTACCTTCTGTTTTTTTAAAATAAAGGGTAGAAAGTATAACAATTGTAGCAACAGAAATTACGGTCATTAATGAATCGAATAAAAAGGGTTCTGTTTTTTTAAACGGGAAAATCGCAATAGAAATAATAAAAGGAACTATCCAAAGCAAAAATCCGTAAATTAGGGCGTTTTTTAGAGAATTCATCTCCTTGTTCTACTCTGTGAGACTGGCTTCCCGTCTCTTGATAAAATTCTTAGAGCACCTCCCGATTCAAATCTCGTTTTTGCCGATGCGTATGGGCTACCAAGAATGGCTGTATGTCTTCTTATGGCTTCCTCTTTCTCCACTCTTCCCGATTCCATTTCGATCATAAACTTAATATAAATCTTGATAACAACAATGTCAAACTACCCAACTCTTCCCGTAAATGTGGATTTGGCAAGCATTTGTTCAACTATATTTTTTGGAACTTCTT
>CAYIOB010000080.1:1225-2824 GCA_964364925.1 uncultured Gammaproteobacteria bacterium | reverse complement strand
ACGGATCATGGAATAACTAAAATTGAAAAAATGTTTGGACTTTCCGATATTTACGAAAAAGATTTTGATACTGTTTATCACTTGGAAGCGGCTTTAAAAGCAAGGACACTTTTCCATAAAGAAAAAGACTACATAGTTAAAGACAATGAGGTTATTTTGGTTGACGAATTTACAGGAAGATTAATGACCGGCAGAAGACTTTCGGAAGGCTTGCATCAGGCAATAGAAGCAAAAGAGGGAGTAACGATTCAAAGGGAATCAAAAACATTGGCTACGGTTTCTTTGCAGAATTATTTCAGAATGTATGAAAAATTAGCAGGAATGACCGGCACCGCGGTTACGGAAGCGGAAGAGTTTAATAAAATTTATAAATTGGATGTTGTTGTTATTCCTACGCATAGATTAATGGTAAGAAAGGATCATTCGGACGCGATTTATAAAATAGGAAGGGCAAAGCTTTCGGCTGTTGCCGATGAAATAGAAAAAGCCTACAAAAAAGGACAGCCTGTTTTGGTTGGAACAACGTCAATTGACAAAAACGAGATTGTTTCGGAACTCTTAAAGAGACGCGGAGTAAAGCACGAAGTTCTAAATGCCAAAAACCACGAAAGGGAAGCAGAGATTATTGCCAAAGCAGGAGAAAAAGGAGCCGTAACAGTTGCAACAAATATGGCAGGAAGAGGAGTAGATATTATCTTGGGGGGAGACAGTCCAAAAGACGAAAAGGGAATGGACAAAAAAGGAACAAAGGAATGGGATTTATGGGAGAAAAAACATCAAGAAGTTTTAGCTGCGGGTGGATTATTGGTTATCGGAACGGAAAGGCATGAATCAAGGCGAATTGATAATCAGCTTAGGGGTAGGTCGGGAAGGCAGGGTGATCCGGGGGCATCACATTTTTTTGTCGGCTTAGATGATGATATCATGAGACTTTTCGGAGGCGAGTCAATTTCCGGAATTATGACAAGATTTAATATGCCGGAAGATGTTCCATTGCAGCATCCGATTGTCTCCCGCGCAATAGAGCAGGCACAAATTAAAGTTGAAGGATATAATTTTGACATCAGAAAACATCTAGTTGAGTACGATGATGTTTTAAATAAACAAAGAGAGATTGTTTATCAAAGAAGACGTAGGGTTTTAGGAGTCGAAGAAAAAACAGAAGAAAGTTTAAAAGGAGATATCCAAGAAAAAATAGAAAAAAGTATTTCCGAAACAGTTTTAATGCAATCAATGCAAGAATTTCAAGACACAGAATCTCCGTCAGCTCAAATTACGGAAAAATTTTCAACGATTGTTCCTTTTGATGAAACTTCTCTAAAACAAATAGAAAGTCAATTAGAACAAGTGCATTCAGTCGAAGAAAAAACTTCATTTTTAACAAATATTGCAAAAGATGTATATAAGACACGCGAAGAACAAATGGGAAAGGAGCTTATGGGACAAGTCGAAAGATTCGTAATGCTTTCGGTTATGGATAATTTATGGATGGACCATTTAGATGCGATAGAAAATCTTCGCCAGGGAATTGGACTTCGGGGGTATGGACAAAAAGATCCGCTTGTTGAATATAAAAAAGAGGCATACGGAATGTTTGAA
>CAYIOB010000080.1:0-1215 GCA_964364925.1 uncultured Gammaproteobacteria bacterium | reverse complement strand
TAAAAATTAATAGACACAATTGACGATGAGATTGTTCATAGGATTTATAAAATCCAAGTGCAGCAAGCGCCAAGTGCGGCTGTACCGCATCAACACATACATACACAGCCTGCCGGCGCAAATGTTGCAAGAGAAGTGCCAACGGGTTCAAAACAGCAATCAGCAACTAGCAATCAGCAATCAGTTCAAAGTAAAAGTAAATTGGGCAGAAACGACCCCTGCTGGTGCGGAGCGACAAAACCAGATGGAACCCCAAAAAAGTACAAACAGTGTCATTATCCAAATTGAAAAAGTTATTAATCTAAAGCGGAGTCCTCCTAAGTCCGCTCTTTGAGCCGTGTATGAATAATACTGGAAGGCGAAAAGTAAGGACAGGAGGGTGGTTCAGGTAAGAAATTATAAAAAATGTCATTATCCTAATTAGCTTATTCCAAGCGAAGTCAAACGGGCTATTATCCTCAAATACCTTAAATTGTGATATTATTTTCTGAAGGTCTGCACTTTTCCAACTTGACATTTGCTTTTAAATCCATATATGCTAATTATGCATGGATACAATTCATGACACTCCTGTAAATAATCAGGAACAAGAACCACTTCCTTCCTCTTTATTGAAATCTAAAAGAGTTCTTCTTTTTGCAGGTTTTACGCTATTAGTTATTATTGTTTTTTCTGTTGTAGCATTCGTTATTGTTTCACAAAGCAAAAAAACAGAAACAAAGGTAACAAAGGAGACCAAGAAGCCAACTGTTAACTTGATAACAGAATATGAAAACCCTTTTGATAAGAAAAGTCAATATGTAAATCCCTTTTCAGGATATAAAAATCCATTTGATTCATTGCAATGACAATACGATTTTCAATTCATATTTTTCGACTACTTATAATATTTATTTTATTTATCGCATTGTTTTTTAGCGTTATAACTGTTTTTGCGCAAGAAACGCCTGAACACGTAGCACAAAAATACGGCATTACTTTTCCTATTGCAGAGCTTGGTGACTGCACTGATTATTCAGCCTGTAGAACATACTGTGAAGATCCTGTTAACTACAATACTTGTATCGAGTTTGCCAAAAAGAAAGGTTTCTACAAGGAAGAACAAATAAACAGTGTAAAGCAGGATTTTTGGGCAAAAACAAAAGCAGAGCTTGGATGTGATTCTGAGGTTTCATGTAGACAGATTTGTGAGCAGGAGGAAAATTTTGATAGATG
>CAYIOB010000079.1:0-2858 GCA_964364925.1 uncultured Gammaproteobacteria bacterium | reverse complement strand
GATTTCCCAAGATTTTGAAAACGCACATTTACACGAAGGAGTTTTCTCAACCAGAGATATATTTCATGAAATGCATCTGATAAGGACTAGGTTTAGAAAAGGCTTAAAACAAGTCACCGTAAATCTGCATACTAATAGTGCAACTGCAGAAGTTATTAAAATTGACACAAGCGGATTAAACTAAATTTCCCGCGTGGTATAATTTACTTATGAATATATTAATCCGGAGGGCAAAACCCATTGAACTTGAAGAGATTCTGCTGCTTTCGGATGGGCTCACAATTTCCGATCTACCTTTCGATAAAAAAGTAGATATCAACTGGGCTCATACAAATAACGGTAAAAAATATTATGAAGATAAAATAAATGGCATTTCCGGAGTTTGTTTTGTTGCAGAAATAGACAATCGAATAATTGGTTTCGCAATTGCAGGGAAAAAAGAAGTGCCCTCGTATAGATTGGTTAAGGTTGTGGAGATGGAGAATATTTTTGTTAAAAAAGAATATAGAAGCAATGGTGTTGGGAAAAAACTAATGGAAGCATTTTTGAATTGGGCAAAAGAACTAGGGGTAGATAAAGTAGCAGTTAATGTATTTGCTTTAAATGATGGCGCAATAGCGTTCTATAAACGAGAAGGTTTTATTCCTCAGGACTTGACGCTGGAAAAGTATCTTTAAGTTGTTATTTTTACTCCTTGACCCCACACATTTTAGCATTCAGCTTTTCAGTATTATTCATACACGCTTCATGCTGCAATAGTTGAGGGGTCGGCGCATCAATAAATTGATGCTTGACATAGCTTTGATAGCTATGATATAAGTGTTACACTCTATAGGAAGCAAATGGAAAGGGTGAAATACCTTTGCCATTTTTTTGGCATTATCCAACCATCCTATAAGATAAATAAGATTAATTTATCAGATGGCAAAAAAATCCGATAAGACAGACAACAAGGATCATATTATAAGAACTAATTGGGGAAAACAACATTCTCTATTACCTAATTTAGATTTACTCAAAATTCAAAAAGAATCCTATCAATGGTTTTTGGAAAAAGGAATTGCCCAGATTCTTCAGGAAATATCTCCAATAGACGATTTTACGGAAAAAAACTGGAACCTGGTTTTGAAAGATTATAGACTTGGAAAAATCAGCAGTGATCCGACAGTCTGTTTAAGTAAAGGATTAACCTACGATGCTCCTCTTTATGTTAACGCAACCCTCATTAATAAAAAAACCAACTCAACAATCGACCAGGAAGTATTTTTAGGTGATATACCCCAGATGACAGACAGGGCTACGTTTATCGTTAACGGAATAGAAAGAGCGGTTGTAAGTCAGCTGGTTAGAAGTCCCGGTGTTTTCTTTACAGCTATTCAGGATAATGTTACGGGGAAAAACTTATACACAGCGGAAATTAGACCTGTTCACGGGTCTTGGCTTGAATTTACAACCACAAGACACGAAACTATTATGGTTAAGATTGACAGAAGAAGAAAGTTTTTAGCTTCAACTTTCCTTCGCGCCCTCGGAATTTCCTCAAATGACGATATAAGAGAAAAATTCAAAAACTTGGAAGCAGACGGGAAAACCTCATTCATCCAAAATACATTACAAAAAGACGAAACGGCAGATTCAACGGAAGCTCTTATTGAAATTTTCAGAAAAATGCATCCGGGCGAGCCCGTAGTTTTAGACAAAGTAAGAGAAAATTTTAACGGCATGTTTTTTAACAACAGAAGATATGATCTTGGGGATGTCGGACGATACAAAATAAATAAAAAATTACAGGAAACAACAGGTTTCAGCCCTGCTAACGAAGATGTCCGTATTTTAACCGTAGATGACATTATCGGCGCAATAAGTTTTCTTATTAGTCTTGTTCAGGGTAAAAATGGAGTTGACGATATTGACTCTTTGGCAAACAGACGCGTTAGATGCGTTGGTGAGTTGGTTGCAACCACTGCTTTTAGAATTGGTGTTTTAAGGCTTGAAAGAAGCATAAAAGAAAGAATGACCCTTATTCAGCCCGACATTCCTGTTTCCATTGCAGGACTTATTAATGCAAGACCAATTATGGCCTCAATCAATGAATTTTTTAGAACCTCACAGCTTTCCACCATCCTAGACCAAACAAACCCGCTTTCCGAAATAGACAACCTAAACCGCTTAACGGTTATGGGAACCGGCGGAATTTCCAGGGAAAGAGCGGCTTTTTCTATCCGTGATATAAACAGTTCGCAGTATTCAAGAATCTGTCCTATCAGAAGCCCCGAGGGTCCGAATATCGGTTTGGTAACCTACTTGGCTTTATATACAAGAATTAACGAATACGGATTTCTAGAATCTCCTTACAGAAAAGTTGTTCATGAAAACAGGGGTAAAAATGTTGTTTCAAAAGCAACAATGGAGTTAGTTTACATGACAGCAGACGACGAAAGAGAACATTACATTACCCACGCAGAAGTTTTGTCCGCTAAAGATATTATTGAGGAAGACCGAGTGCCGGCAAGATACCAAGGAGAATTTATTGAAACCGAAAGGGAAAATGTTGAATTTGTTGACGTTGTTCCAAGACAGGTTGTCGGAAGCGCGGCGTCCCTTATTCCTTTTGTAAGCCACGACGAAGCAAACAGGGCTTTAATGGGAACCCATATGCAGTGTCAGGCGGTTCCTTTAGTAATACCAAAAAGTCCAATTGTCGGAACGGGTATGGAAAAATCCATATCCTCGGTTATGGAAAGAGTAATCCTTGCTCCATATGATGGAGAAATTACTTATGCGGACGCTTCCAAAGTTACAATAAAAGGCAAAGGCCAAAAAGAAGAATTAAGTTATAATATCGATTCATTCAAAAG
>CAYIOB010000078.1:0-3044 GCA_964364925.1 uncultured Gammaproteobacteria bacterium | reverse complement strand
TTTCCCGACGAATTTCATTCGTGCGGGATCCCGAATGGAAACTACCATCGGGACATTGAATGAATCATTGATATATTGTAACATTTTGAAATCGATTAACTAATTAATAATTGTTATTGAACCTAATATTTTGTCAAATTCTTTCATTAAGGGAGAATCCGAAGGAAAAGCAAGAATTTCAATAACACTACCTTTAGAAATCAGAAAAAACTGATTTTTCCTAACTCCATTATCATCCCAAAGCCTAACTAAGGCATTTGAAAAATTTGGTATTTCTGCTCTGCCCTCATTAATAAGAAGCCCATAAGTAACAATTTGTGTATTCAAAAATTGTGCCTGATTATACGTGTCTTCATTGTAGGCATATTTTTTCATTTCAATAGTAAAACTATCTTTTGCTGTTAAAATTAGTTTTGAGTTAGAGTTTTGTGAAATCTTAAAAGTACCAGGGTACGAAAACTTGACTCCTATTTTAGCAATGTATTCACCATTCTTTTGAACCGAAGACGTACTCGTATCGTTTTTATTAACGATTAATCTGTCTAAAATTCCTTGAATAACTTGGTTGTCCGGTAAAATTTGTTGTGCTTTCTGAAGATATATTTTTGCTAAATCATTTCTTCCGGTGCTTAAATATACAATTCCCAGCTTGTAATCAATATCCGCACTCTCTTTTGTCATATAACCCTGCGCATACTTATAAAAAACCTCCGCGTCGGCATATTTTTTTTGAAAAAGGTAATAATCGCCGTTTATTTCATTAGCAAGAGACCTGTCATACAAAATAAATTCATATTGATTCTGATTAAGCAGCTCCAAATAGAATGGTTTTTTCATTTTTTCCGAGTTCATAGACAAAATCAAGCTATTCGATTTGGGCGGAATCTTATTTTCAGAAACTACTCTATAAACTAGTCCATGCGGAATGAAAGCGTATCCTTCTACCATACAATATCCCGTAGGACATTCCATATTTGCCATATCACGCATATATCCTTTTAGATAAAAGTTTGTAATATAGAAATTTTTGCCCGGATTCTCTTTAATTAAGCGAAGAATCAATTTTGTTTGTTTTGTTCTATCAACAGTTTCTGCCAGTTTTTCTGTTTCCCCGGAGACTTTTAGATTAGAATTCTTAATGATATTTTCCCTATACCATTTAAAATCGTAAAATAAATTTCCGGCTATGGGTAAAACATCTTTTCTTAATTTCAGCGCTTCTTTTGCGTATGCTGTTTGAGATTCAAAGAAATTTTCTCCGCCGATAATAACCGAATTTTTAGAAATATCCGAATATAAATTTTTTATATAGCTGCTTGTTAGTAAATATTTTGATCTATCCAGCCTTGTAAACCAATAAAAAATAGGTAAAAAAGAAAGTAAAATTATAAGAATTTGAGAAAAAAAATAATGTCTTAATATTAGTTTTTTATAATTTTTATTATTCAGAATATAATGAAAAATGTAATTTATACCTACACCTAAGAATAGTGATAAAATGATCCAGGAAATGGTAAGCCAATTTTCTTGATTTCCCGTGATATAAAATATTCCCATAAAACTGTCGGCAACAAAAATAGATATAAGAATGTAAAAAATTGATTTTCTTTGGTAGAGTTTTAATGCTCCAAGAGTAATAATAGGTAAAAATAACGGATTATATTGGTTAATAAGCATGCTTAAATAGTGGCTAAAGCTTTGAGATATAATTTGAAAATTTAATGTAAAACCTATTACCTCTATATACCCATTGCTTATGGAGGATTTGTTTATAAATCCACTGCCGGTTATCAACCCAATGACATCCTTCAAATTATCGGGTGTACCAAAATTTAAATACGGATGGGTTATTGCTCTTAAGGGAAGGTATGAATAAATAAGTACAAAAACGCTTAAAGATAAGGCGATTGAGATTAGGAATAATTTAAAGTTTTTTAAAACTGCTTTCCGAAAAAACAAAATCCAAACGATAAGTCCCGGGATAACTGTAATTATTGTCGGGCTCAAACCCGCTGAAAAGCCTAAAAGTAAAGAAAAAACCAAGACTACCCTCTTAGTTTTTTTATCCAAGACAAAGTTGTTTAAAATAAACTTTTCCCTTAACCAAAAAACCAGGAAAAGTATTAGCGTTAAACAAAGCTGAGTCAGGGCAAAGGTTTCAATATTAATAGAGGATGACCAAAATTGATAAGAAAAAGCCAGGGAGGCAGCAGCTGCAAAAGCCGGCAAATCTCCCATTTTGGTTTTGTACTTTAGGGTAATTTTTTTTATAATTTCAAAAACAACAAGAACTGCCGCAACGGAAGAAAAAATTGAGAGAAAATAAAGTCTGCTTGTTACATCAAAAAAAGGCAACGTTGAAAATAGGTGTGCAATTATTAAATAAGAAGGGAAACCCGTTGGCAAAGGAATTCCAAGACTTACTGCAGCCGCTCCCATTAGACCTGAATCAACAAGGCCAATTTCTCTGGGAAAAGTAAAAAAATATACGGAGAAAGTTGTAACTGCAAGCGCTAGAGCGTAAAAATTTAATTTATGTACCGATTTAAATTTCATTCAATTAATTGAACTACAAAAGATGAGGAAATACAAGATGCTAGGGACTAGATATTAGATACTAGATATTAGTATAATAACTTTGTTGATTCGGGCTTGTAGTTCACCTGGTAGAACACCTCATTCGCATTGAGGAGGTAAGCGGTTCGAGTCCGCTCAAGTCCACGGGCCGGTAGCGTAACGGTAGCGCACCTCCATGGCATGGAGGGGGTTGAGAGTTCGAATCTCTTCCGGTCCACTTTTAAGAAATAGATTTTACAAAGAAGGTGAAGTTGAAGGCAAAGGAGAAGATTGAGGTTGATTTGAAGGTTGTGGTGAGGTTAAAGATGCCGAACTTGTGGCAGATGCTACGGGCCTGGCACTAGCCTCGACATTAACCCTTTGTGTTTGATCTCCAGCAACTTTGGCAGAAGGAGTAGCATTTTGACCAATGGTCAGAGGTGCTACATCAATAACTATATTTGTAGCTGGCCGGTAAAGAATAGCTT
>CAYIOB010000077.1:0-3125 GCA_964364925.1 uncultured Gammaproteobacteria bacterium | reverse complement strand
TTATTTTTCCTTCACTGGCTTTATATATTTTATTTCCTCTTTTAAATTTACAAAAAACCCTAGGAATAAGTTCGATTAATCCATCCTTGGGAATAGTATTTTTTGGTTTAGCATTATTATTGGCTTTAATTCAAGTATTTGCAGGAATATTTTCCTTAGATTCAAAATTGGGAAAACAAAAAACTAAAATATTGATAATTTTGGGTGGTGTTTTTGCTTTATTAACAATACCTGCATTTATCCTATTTATAATTAATTCTGTCTATAGTACTGCATCTGCTCTTTAATAAATTTTAACTTTTCTCTTGTTTCTCTTCTAAAACCTCTGCTATACTAATTTATATATGATTAGGGTTGCGATAAATGGATACGGTAGGATTGGAAGATTAGCGCATAGGGTTGTTTTGGAAAAATACACGTCTGATATAGATATTGTTGCTATCAACGCAGGTTCTTCAACGGATATTAAGGGTTGGATGTATTTATTAAAATACGACACGACTTACGGGCCTATACTCGATAGGCCCATTTCTTATCAAGAAGCAGAGGCAAATCCCGCAACCAGCAAGCTTTTAGGTTATCTTCTTGTCGGAAACGCAAAAATTCCGGTTTACTCTGAAAAAGACCCTACACTTTTACCCTGGAAAGATTTAAACGTTGACGTTGTAGTAGAATCAACAGGCCATTTTACAACCGAGGAAAAATTAAAAGCCCATCTTCAGGCGGGTGCGAAAGCGGCTGTTTTGTCGGCTCCTGTAAAACAGGGAGAAATTCCTACAATTGTAATGTCGGTTAATCAAGATAAATATCAGGGGGAGAATTTAATCAGTAACGCATCTTGTACTACAAACTGCATAGCTCCGGTTGCCAAAATCATGGTTGAGCATTTCGGCGTTGAAAAAGCAATGATGACAACTATCCACGGATATACATCAGATCAAAAGCTGCAAGACGGCGGGCATAAAGATTACAGACGTGCCAGAGCAGCCGCTTTAAACATTGTTCCGACCTCAACAGGCGCAACAATTGCGGCTGCCAAAGCTGTACCCGAACTTTCCGGTCTTTTCCAAGGACTTTCAATCCGGGTTCCTGTTCCCGCGGGTTCACTTTCAGATTTTACATTTGTTCTTAAAAGAGAAACATCAAAAGAGGAAATAAACAATATTTTTAAACAGGAAGCGAAGAATCCAATTTATGACGGAATACTTATGGTAACAGAGGATCCCTTGGTTTCAAGTGATATAATCGGAAATCCATACTCGGCAATTGTAGATTTATCTTTAACACAAGTTTTGGGAAATTTAGTGAAAGTAATTGCCTGGTACGATAATGAATACGGATATGCGAATAGACTGGTTGAAGAAACCATAATGGTTGGCAGTAAGCTTTCAAGTATCGTATGAAAACTCCCGTTGATACACTAGGCATTAAAAATATTACTATCTCCGGAAGAATTGGAGCAGGAGCGACAACTGTTGCTAGAAAACTTTCAGAAAAGCTTCGGTGGAATTTGTTGGAAGGCGGAGATTTGTTTGAAAAAATTCATAAAGAATTAGGAGTAAACCAAGTAGATGTTCTTGCGCGCCCTGATAGCTTTGATCTTGCGTATGAAGCTAAAATAAAAGAAATTTTAGAAACAAAAACACATTGTATTATCCAAAGCCATCTGGCAGGATTTGATGCCCAGGGAATAGACGGCGTTTTTAAAATTTTGATTATTTGCCGCGATGAAGAAGGCGATGACAAAGCAGATATTAGGATAGATAGGCTTATGAATAGAGATGGTATCTCTATTGAAGAGGCAAAACATGAAATCCTAGAAAGAGAAAAACAGAACCTTGAAAAGTTTAGAAGACTTTACGCCAATAATGATAAGGCTTGGGTTTATTGGGATAAAAAATATTACGATTTGATAGTAAATACCTACTCGCATAATAAGGAAGAAACCTTAAATATTGTTTTACGGGGAATAGGTTACAAAAAATAGAATCAACTCCTTTACCTACTGTGCTATAATAATGCTTAAGCATAGAATAAAATGAAAAGTTTTTTAATTGTAATAATTTTAAGTATTACTTTTTTTATTAATCTTCAGAGTGTTTATGCAGCCGAAGCATTAAGCTCCACTCCCGCGTCAAACGCGGCTAGTGCAACACCTGTTGCAGCAATTGATTATCCGCTTCCATATCCTGGAATTTTACCCGATAACCCTTTGTATTTTATGAAAGCATTAAGGGATAGAGCGGTTTCGTTTTTTATTTCCGATCCTTTAAAAAAAGCAGAGTTTAATTTATTAATGGCGGATGTTAGGCTAAATGCCGCGCAATATCTTTTTGCAAAAGGGGAGAGTAAATACAGCTTAGCGGAAACAACAGTTTCCAAAGGAGAAAATTATTTTTACAACTCGTTAATAATGATCAACGAGGCAAAACAGCAAGGCATGCAAGTCAACGATTTTGTTTCCAAACTGATAATCGCATCGCAAAAACATCAGCAAGTTATAAAAGAACTTGAGGGTAAAAGTTTGGGCACTGTAAAAGACAGGCTTGCGGAAGACAAAAAAAGAGCTAGAGATTTTGAAATTAGGGCAACTCAACTTAAGCCGAATTAGTAGGCCAACATATTAGTAAAGAATAATTTTTTTATCCTGGGTTTTGAAATACATTCTATAAAGAGTGTATTTTTTTATTCAATTTTTTACCTGTTTAAAAAATAAGAAAAATTTGAAGCTAAAAATTAACTTGACCTATTTTGATATAAAAATTAATAGTTGACAGGGCAGATATAGTGTCATACTATCCTTCTTGGCACTACAAGTAGTGATTTAGATATGAATACTACCAATACATACCAATACTACCAATAATTCAATATTTAAATATTTGTAGTATTTGACATTTGTAGTATTTGTAGTATTGAGTATGAAGTGTCCTTATTGCGGTAGCAGAGATACGGAAGTAGTAGAAACAAGAGACAGCGAAGACCTGGAAACTATTAGAAGAAGAAGGGCCTGTCTTAAATGCGAAAAAAGATTCACTACTTACGAAAGAGTTGAAAATGTTAATTTGGTAGTAATAAAAAAGGACGGAAGACGAGAGCAATTTAATAGAGATAAATTAAAAAAC
>CAYIOB010000076.1:0-3245 GCA_964364925.1 uncultured Gammaproteobacteria bacterium | reverse complement strand
TGAAATTCCCTGGCCTCGACAAGCGAAGCGAGGCGGGCGAAATTCGAAATTTAAAGATTTTTCGACACGCGAAAAATCTTGGTAAGGGCGCTGCAGTAAAAACAGGAATCAAAAACGCAACAGGGGATTATATAATTATTCAGGATGCCGATTTGGAATACCATCCCAAATTCATAAAAGATCTTGTTCTTGAAATTGAAAAAGGAAACGCAAAAGTTGTTTACGGTACAAGGCTTAATAGAATGCCTCATTTAAGAGGGGAAGAAGGAAAACATTTATTTATTTTTCATTATTTCGGCAATAGGTTCTTAAGTCTTGTAGCAAGTGTCCTTTACGGACAATGGATAACTGATATGGAAACAGGATATAAACTTTTTCCTAAAAAGGCAGTGGAGAACATTAAGCTTAACGCAAAGGGATTTGAATTTGAACCGGAAATTACCTCGAAATTACTAAAACAAGGCTACAAAATTAAAGAGGTTTCGATAACTGTTAATCCAAGAGGTTATGATGAAGGAAAAAAATTAAACACGCTAAGAGATGGCTCAAAAGCTCTATGGTATCTTTTAAAATATAGAATTACAGACTAAATTCATATGTCAAATGTTAATAATGTAACTAGAGGAAAAGGATTGTTGGAAAATTTTCTAGCCAAGCAAAGAGCTAATAAAACCAACGGTTTTATTTCCAAAAAACAAAGAAAAGGAAGAATTCTTGATGTTGGATGCGGTTTTTACCCATATTTTCTATCTTCCACCGAGTTTGAAGAAAAGTATGGCATTGACCCGGCGGTAGACATTGATTTGGTTAAAAATCAAAATCTTCACCTAAGCCAAACAGATGTTTCAAAGGAAAAGCTTATTTTTAAAGATAATTATTTTGATGTTGTTACTATGCTTGCAGTTTTCGAACACATAGAACATGATAAATTAAGTTTTGTTCTTTCGGAAATCAAGAGGGTGCTCAGGAAAGATGGAGTTTTTATTATCACAACACCGGCTCCGTGGGCAGATAAATTATTGCATTTTATGGCAAATTTCGGTCTCATAAGTTCAGAAGAAATACATGAACACAAGCATAACCATCCAAAAGCAAAAATAGAAGATATGTTAAGAAATGTCGGTTTTGAAAAGAATAAAGTACGAAGTGGTTTTTTTGAATTAGGACTTAATATGTGGTTTATTGCAATTAAATGAAAAAATTCTTTAATTATAAATTTTTATTACTAATGGTAGTTGTACTTGCCGCATTTTTAAGGTTTTATCAACTTGGCATAAATCCTCCTTCTTTAACTTGGGACGAAGCGGCCTGGGGATATAACGCTTATTCCTTAGGAATAGATGGGAAAGACGAATTTGGCAGATTTTTACCTTTTAATTATTTGGAATCTTTTGGTGATTTTAAGCCTCCGATGTATGCGTATTTAGATATTATTCCGGTTAAACTGTTCGGGCTTAATGAGTTTGCAACCAGATTTCCGTCCGCTCTTTTTGGAGTTTTAACAGTTTTACTCACTTTTTTCCTCGTAAAAAGAATTTTCCGCGAAAATCATAAACCTGCCCGCAATGCAAGCATAAGCGTTGCAGGCGGGTCATTAATCATTAATCATAAATCTGAAAAAATAGCGCTTCTTTCAGCGCTATTTTTAGCAATTTCTCCATGGCATATACTTCTTTCCCGTGCCGCATTCGAAGCAAACGTTGCGTCATTTTTCATTATTACAGGCGTTTGGGCATTTCTTGCGGGAGCTCAGGATAAAAAATGGTATCTTATTATTTCTTCTGTTTCATTTGCTTTATCAATGTATGTTTTTAATACTTCAAGAATTGTTTCTCCATTACTTGTTTTAATTCTTATTATTTTATTTAGAAAGAAGCTTTGGGAACTAAAAAAGCAAACAGTTACCGCATTTATAATAGGTCTAGTTGTATTTCTTCCTATTTTGGGATTTTTGTTAACTCCGCAGGCAGGTTTAAGGTTTAAAGAGGTTAACATTTTTTCAGACCCGCAGGTAATAAAAACCGCAAATCAGGAAATTGCAAATGATGGAAACGCTTTATGGTCCAAAGTGATTCACAATAGAAGACTATTATATTCGGTCGAGTACATAAAACATTATTTTGATAACTTGAGTCCTAACTTTCTTTTTATAAAAGGGGATGGAAATCCTAAATTCTCAATTCAAACCGTTGGGCAAATGTATATTTGGGATATTATTTTCTTTGTCGGAGGAATATTATTCCTAATAAGAAAAAGAGAAGGCAACTGGTGGTTAATTCCATTATGGCTGCTGATCGGAATAATTCCCGCAGCAACGGCAAGAGAAACTCCCCATGCTTTGAGAATAGAAACAACTCTTCCAACATTTCAAATTGTCGTAGCCTACGGGTTTGTCGTACTTATGGATAAAATAACTAAATATAAAAAATTTATTGTTTACGGTTTGCTGTTTATTTTATTTCTGAACTTTCTCTATTTTTATCGTAATTACTTCAATCACTATCCCTATGAATATTCGGGAGAATGGCAATATGGTTACAAGCAGTCAATTGAATATGTTAAATCGGTTGAGAAAAGTTACGACTATATTCAGGTGACAAACGCCTTGGGAAGACCATATATTTATTATCTTTTCTACACAAAAACAAACCCCGAATTTTTTAGGCAAACTGCAAGTGTTGAAAGGGATTCCTTCGGCTTTATAACAGTTAAAGGGTTTGGAAAATACGTTTTTCCAAAAAACTATGACTATTCTTTAAGTAAAAATAACAAAGTTCTTTATATAAATACGCCTTATAATTTACCTAAAAACATAAAAATTCAAAAAACATTTTATTTATTAAACGGACAACCTGTTTTGGTTGCTTATACATATGATTAGTAAAAAAATTGTTTGGATATCATTAATTGGAATAGTTATTTTAGCTGCGGTTTTGAGGTTGTGGCAGTTGGGTAATGTTCCGCCATCTCCTGATTGGGATGAAGTTGCGCTTGGATACAACACTTATTCTATTGTTAATACCGGGAAAGATGAGTTTGGTAAGTTTTTACCCGTAGTTCTTCGGTCATTTGATGATTATAAGCCTGCACTTTATGCATATTTATCTATACCTTCTGTACTAATATTTGGTTTAAATGTTTTTGCCGTGAGGCTTCCTTCAGCAATTTTTGGAATAATCTCCGTTATTGCTACTTATTTCTTAGTTAAAGAACTATTTCTCAAAAACCCGAAACCCGAAACCCGA
>CAYIOB010000075.1:0-3262 GCA_964364925.1 uncultured Gammaproteobacteria bacterium | reverse complement strand
AAACAAGGAATAAGGCTTAAGGGAAGACTTTTTATTTCCCCAAGGTGCCACGTAATAATGCCCTACCACAAACTTTTGGACAAACTCTACGAAGAAGCAAAAGGCAAAGGCAAAACCGGTACTACCGGAAAGGGTATTGGCCCTGTTTATGCGGACAAGGTAAGCTATAACGGAATAAGACTGGCTGATTTTTTTGATAAAAAAGTTTTCTTGGCAAAACTCGAAACCCAGCTTTTGATAAAAAATAAGATTTTAAAGGCTTTGGGAGAAAATCCACTTTCACAGAAAGAAATAGTGGAAAACTACTTAAAATTTTTTAAAAATATTAGGCCTTTTATTCTTGAAACCTATCCAATCTTAAAAAAAGCAATAAATTCTAAAAAGAATGTGCTTGTCGAAGGAGCACACGGCGTTTTTCTGGACAATGATTGGGGCACATACCCGTTTGTAACGGCTTCCACTGTTTTAGCAGGAGGAGTAACGGCAGGCGCGGGCATTCCTCCAAAAAAAATTGACAATATTGTCGGAGTCGCCAAAGCCTATACAACAAGGGTTGGGGCCGGACCGTTTCCAACCGAACTTTTTGACAAAGACGGCGACAAACTTACCGAACAGGGACACGAATACGGGACGACAACCGGCAGAAAAAGAAGATGCGGCTGGTTTGACGCGGAACTGTTAAGGTTTGCCGCGGAAATAAACGGATTTACCGAGCTTGCAATAACAAAACTGGATATTTTAGATAATTTTCCTGTGATTAAAATTTGTACCCATTATATGCTAAACGGAAAGCCAGTGAGCTACGATTATGGAGACGCAAATTTCTTAGGAAAAGTTACACCCGTATATAAAACTCTGCCGGGGTGGATGGAAAAAACTAAAGGAGCAAAAAAATATTCCGACCTGCCCGCTAATGCCAAAAAGTACTTAAACCAATTGGAAAAACAAATTGGGGTTAAAATAAAATATATCTCAACCGGTGAAGAAAGAGATGAAATTATCAGCCTCTAAATCTTGTTTCTTATGAAGAATAATTTATTAACCATTAACCCATTGGATGGGAGATATGCCGATAAAACTTCCGAGCTTTCTAAATTTGTTTCGGAATATGCTTTAATTAAATATCGCGTAGAAGTTGAAATAAAATATCTTATTGCGCTGTCGTAAATAGGAATTGGCAGCAAATTAAGCAGAGGATAAAAATACTTTCTCGTTTCAATTTATTTAAAATTTGATATCAATGAGGCTGAAAAAATAAAAAAAATTGAACAAGAAACCAGACACGACATAAAAGCCGTTGAAAAATATTTAAGGCAGGAATTTGCAAAAAATTCTTTAAAAGATGTTTCGGAAATGATTCATTTTGGACTTACTTCCGAAGATATTAACAATATCGCCTACCGTTTGATGTTAAAAAACGCGGTTGAGAAAATTATTCTGCCGACAGTCTCCGAAATTTTAAAAGATTTGAACAAAAAAACAAAAGAATATAAAAAAGTTGTAATTTTAGGCAGAACTCACGGACAGAAAGCCGTTCCCACAACTTTTGGTAAAGAATTTGCCGTTTTTACAACAAGGCTCGAGAATGAAATAAAACTTTTAGAAAAACAAAAACTGACTGGAAAATTAAATGGAGCCGTTGGCAACTACAATGCCTTAGATTTCGCTTACCCGGAATTTGACTGGATTAAATTGTCCAAAAACTTTGTTTCGTCTTTTAATCTAGAACCGAACCCAATTACAACCCAGATTAATCCTTTTGAAGATATAATTTCACTTTTTCAAAACCTGCAAAGAATAAACGGCATTTTATTGGATTTTGACCAGGATATGTGGCGTTATATAAGTGACGGTTGGTTAAAGCTTGCGTTCAAAAATAACGAGGTCGGCTCTTCCACAATGCCGCAAAAAGTCAACCCGATTGATTTTGAAAATTCCGAAGGCAATTTAACTCTGGCAAACGGCTTGATGCAGACAATTAATGATAAATTATATATATCGCGTTTGCAGCGGGATTTATCAAACAGCACAATTATTAGAAATTTAGGAACAGTTTTGGGCTATTGTCTCTTAGGATATAAAAGCACGTTATTGGGGATTTCCAGAATTGACGTTGATTTGGAACAAACAGAAAAAGACCTTAATGAGGATTGGTCTGTTCTTTCCGAAGGTTTGCAGACATATCTTCGCAAAGAGGGCTTTAATGATTCTTATTCTTTCATCGCCAAATTTACAAAGGGTAAAAAATTAGACAAAGAATCCTGGCAAGCATTAATTAATGAACTGCCAATCGATAAAAAACACAAAGAAAAACTATTAAAACTTACTCCCAAAACCTACATCGGCCTTGCTTCAAAATTAACCTAAGGCAGTTATTGAACAACTTTTACCTTTCTGTTAGTCTAGTTTTATGCTCGTTAAAGTTTTGTCTGGAGCTGTTATTGGACTCGACGGAATCCCAATAGAAGTTGAGGTAGATATTGCCTCCCAAGGCCTGCCTTCTTTTACAATTGTCGGTTTACCCGATAAAGCGGTTGAGGAATCAAAAGAACGGGTCAGAAGCGCAATTAAAAACTCCAACTTCGACTTTCCTGCCAAAAGAATAACGGTTAATCTTGCTCCGGCTGATCTTCCCAAAGAAGGACCTTCTTACGATTTACCCATTGCTTTGGGAATAATACTCGCTTCGGAACAAATCAAAGCGGATATTTCGGATATTCTTTTTACAGGTGAACTTTCTTTAGACGGAAAATTAAGACACACCAACGGAATTTTGCCCCAAGTTCTTATGGCAAAAGAAAATAAAATAAAAAAAGTTGTTATTCCGCAGGAAAATGCCTTTGAGGCGGCAATTATCAAAGAGGTCGAAATTTATACTCCTAAAAATCTGCTGGCATTGGCAAAACATTTAACCGAAGAGGTATTAATTGAGCCTTTGAAACATACGAATTTAAACCAGTATTTAAAAAACGAGGTTTTTGATTCCGATATGAGCGATATTCAGGGACAGGAACAGGCAAAAAGAGCTATGGAAATAGCCGCCGCAGGAGGACATAATATCTTATTAAAAGGCCCTCCCGGGGCTGGCAAAACTTTAATTGCGAGGACCCTTCCCTCGATTTTGCCAAAATTAAGCCTTGACGAAGCTTTGGAAGTTACAAAAATTTACAGCATTTCGGGACTTTTAAACAAAGACACTATTATTACCAAACGGCCCTTCAGAACTCCGCACCATACGTCCTCCTATATCGGCTTAATCGGC
>CAYIOB010000074.1:0-3389 GCA_964364925.1 uncultured Gammaproteobacteria bacterium | reverse complement strand
TTGAGTACAAATCCAAGTATAGATGCATCAACTATGATAGTTTCCAAAGAGCCTGCAGAGCCGGAATCAATGACACATTTTATTGGTGTGTATGTAAAAAAAGATACAGACAACCTAATTTTAAGCTTTACACAGTATTTTGCACCCTCAAACGGTAAGCGCGATTTTGTATCTTCGCTTGTAGATTACAAAGTTCCGCTTTCTGAATTGAATATATCTGATAAAAAAACCAGCCTTTCAAATTATATTTCAAATTGGCAAATTTTGGAGAGTAAGAATTTAGGGCCGCTTAGACTACGAATTGGAAACTATATTCTTCCTCTGCCAAGTGAAATAACAACTTCTTTATCAAAAATAGGGGTAGTTATGGTGAAGGGAGATAGTATTCCGCTTCAGGTTTTGTCCTTCGACAAAGAGAATACAGTTAGTTCAAAAGACGTGGTAATAACGCAGAGACCAAATTGTTTTAGAGATGAACTTCAAGACGCAAAGTTCTCAATTAAGAAGAAAGGAAATGAAATTGATATTATTAACCAAAACCAATCGCTTTGTTTCGTTGTAGATCTACACGGGGTTTTAGGCAAAGATATAGGACACGCTGAATTTGGTGTAAGCGCCAAGGGGATAAGCCAGGATTTAGATCCACTATATATCAAAAAGATAGAAACAAGTAAAAAAGGCTTAACTTCTTATATACAGAGTTTACCCAAGCCAAATATTCTCCGATTATGCGCAAAACAGCCTTATATAAACGATTGTTATAATCCACATCAGCTTATTAATGTAATGGGTAATACATCTGCAATAGTGCCTTTGGAGCGGGCTTTGGATGGGATTTCCGATATGCAGCTTCTTTTAAGCCTAAAAAACACTGGCTATCAGGCTCAGCAAATCGATATTAAAAAATTAACAATTGATACCTTTAAAACCCGATCCCAAGCCCAACTCGATATTCCATCATATTCTGATTTTTCAATAGATATTCCGGAGGGGAGCACTAACATAAAAATACCTAAAGCGCTTTCGGTTTATTCATTCTATTATGATCCAAAAAAAGACGGTTTGTATGGTTTTAATCCTGCTTGTGAAGACAAAAACGGATACAGAACCTTTAGAATTTTTGAAGATAAGCTAGTATCCTATGTTTCTGGTTGTTACGTTGAGTATTATCCAAACGTACCGTTTGCAAGCTCCAATTTCTACCTTTGGAACGTAAAATATAATCTTCTATCCGGCAAATATCCGAGGTTTATACTAGATGATGGATTTTATAATTACGAGGACACCTTTCTTTCTATTAACCAAGGCTATCCATCTATAGAAGGATTTCAGCTATTTAACTCGCCTGAGCATTTATTAAGCGATAAATCGTCGGTTCACTTTAAAAAAGAATTTGAAAAATTAAATTATCAAGACGCTTATGGTTTTATTTACCCACAATATAACCTTTCGGATACTGGTTCTAAAAATGTAACTTTTCATCAAGACTCCGAAAATGAGGGAATTATGCTTTTATCAACCCTTTCCTTCCAGCCGCTTCCAACACAGTGGGCTAACATCCGGATTACTCCATCAACTCCACCGATTCATAATTACCAAAAGCCTAAAAGTTTCTCATTTAATCGAATTCTACCTTCGCTTTGGAAAGTCAACGTAACAGGGGATGGCATAATGCTTCTTAAATTTAATGAAGGATTTGACGGTCAGTGGCGTCTGTACAGCAATCCTTCGGGAGTAATAGCAGGTATTAATGGGATAAAGTCTATAAAATGCGACGGTTATGCCAATTGTTTTGAAATAAGCCAGAGTGATAGTAAAATATACTATATATTTTATTATCCGGAAAGGCTATCCATCATCGGTTGGGTTCTAACGATAATTGGAATTTTAATTTTAGGGAAACTATTAATGGCCTCGCGTGTTTATTTGACGAAAGAATATGAGAGCGAGTCTTAACCGAGCTAATAAAATTAACGACACTCTTTATCTCTCTGTAAGCTTTCCAATTAAAAGAAGGTGTTAGAAGCATCCCACAAATAAATTGTCCAACCCAGAATAATTGCACGAATATGCTTGCTTTTTCAATGTTTCTATGCGCCCAGCGATGAAGTTTATAAGTCCTTTTGGTGTTAAGTCTAAAAAAAAGTAGGGAGCCTGCGCCTTCGTGCCAGCGAATATCCATTAAGATTTGCTGTATATTAGCAAGCTTTCCAATTTTTCCTAATTTATACCACATATGAACGTCATCTGCAGGCCAGAACTGCTGCTCATATCCTCCCACAACAAGAGCTGCTCCTTTCCTATACATTACGGTTGGATCGGAGAAAGGAGAAAGAGCCATCCATATTTTTTTAATTTCGCGATCCGTTCTTAAAAAGCGTATAACTTTAAATTTTCCACGTGAGGTAAAAAGCTGAATATTAGATCCAACAGCAACAACGTCTTTGTGCTTATTAAGGAAAGCAACTTGCGTTCCAAGCCTTTGCGGATGCATTATATCGTCCTGATTAACACGCGCAATATATTTTCCTTGGGCTTTTTTGAGGCCAAGATTTAGCGCAAAGTCCATACCCTTATTTCTGGCAAAACTGTAATTTCTGACATTTTTGTAGTATTTTTCGAGCCTTTTCACAAGCTGTTTACTGTTGTCTTTTGTTGATCCATCATCAACCAAAATTATTTCAAAGTTTTTATACTTTGAATTTTGGATAGAAGAAACTGTTTCTTCCAAATAAGCAGCACCGTTAAAAACGGGGATAATAATTGAAATCATCGGATTTTTCGCTTTCATGCTATTTGTACCCTTTTTCTTCCATGCATTTGTTATACCAATTCATTAAAGGCTCGGTATATTTGTGGGAATTATGCTCGTCTCCGCTAAAACTTACAACGGATGATATTCTAAGACATTCTGTTATGGCATGGTCTTTTAATGCCTTTTGAGCCACTAAATACCCAACGCTTGTTACGGCTAAAATTGTTAGCGAAATAACAATCGCTGCTAAAATGCTTTTTGTGTCTTTATTCATAGCGTTTCCTCTCAAGACAAAAAATATTGTCTGGAAGGGGAACGGGGCAGGTATAGAAGAGAAGGCGCGGTTAAGCGCTTGAAGGATGAATCCTTCTTCTCGACTGCTCTCGAAATCTCGACCACCTGGTCAAGCTTTCTAAAGCTTCTACCTACCCTTGAGGATTTAGGACGTGACCCACGCGTCAATTTCGCCGCATTTAAGCTGGCTAATGACACGAAAGTCGACCTTATCGCGTTCTACGCGACGTTCCCGCCAGAACTGGCTTTCGTTCGGCAATCGCCTAGATCTTACACCTTTTGAGAGGTGAAGTTCCGACGTGCCGGAAGCGTTCAGTTGTTGTCGAACTGCCCGCACAAG
>CAYIOB010000073.1:0-3500 GCA_964364925.1 uncultured Gammaproteobacteria bacterium | reverse complement strand
ACGGAATTCTTAGAAAAATCTTCTCCATACGGTAAAGCAAAATACAGCTTAAAACAAGCGATAATGGACTTGGGGCCTACGGGTTACCCCTTTGAAGATTTTGTTGCCGAAATTCTTAAGGAAGACGGTTATACGACAAAAACCAGATCCCTGTTGTCGGGTAAATGCGTAACTCACGAGATTGACGTTGTTGCCCAAAAGCAAAACGAAAGAGTAATGATAGAAGCAAAGTTCCATAACGCTCCGGGTACAAGAACCGACGTTCATGTCGCTTTATACACCAAAGCAAGGTTTGATGATTTAAAAGACAAATACAATCTTTTGCAGGCTTGGATTGTAACGAACACCAAGGTAACCTCCGATGCTCTGGCTTTCGCTTTATGTGAAAATCTAAAAATTATAGGCTGGAGTTATCCGGAAAAAGAAGGCTTAAGAGATTTAGTTGAAAAATTTAATCTTCATCCAATGACTGTTCTTACAACGCTTTCTCAAAGTCAAAAACAACAGCTTTTGGAAAATCACATTGTTTTATGCAAAGAAATAATACAGCAGCCGTCGGTTTTGGATTTAATTGACATTCCCGAAGATAAGAAAAAAAATGTTTTGGAAGAAATAAAAGCAGTCTGCAATTTAAAGATCTGACAAAGCTAATTTTGTCCGTTCGTATTTATCTGCCATCCAACCATTTGGTACCGTTTTGAGTTTGTCCGCATAAAGCAAGAAACCGTTTCTGATTGTATGGTCTCCATACTTTTCGTTGATTTTATCAACCGTTTCGAAAAGCTTATGTTTCTTAACATCGTAAGAAAATAGAAAAAGACTGATATTCGAGACGTCTTCAAGACTGGAAACACCAACGCTAATTCTTCTTACATAATCCCTGTTTCCGAAATCAAAATTATTTTGTTTTAAAATGTTCATGCAAATATTAAAAATATCCTGTCCGCTATCAAAATATTCACTTACTGTTTTTCTTGCATGGGTACTTGACGAACCGCCTAAATAAAACCATACCGTTCTTGCTTTTTTAGAGAGCCTTCTTAATTTTATCGCCACCTCCTCGCAAAGTTCATAAACATTTTGGAAAATTACTCTTTTATCATATTCATTATGCGGCAAACAATAATTTCTGCCTACGGATTTTACTTCCGGCGCTTGATAATAGGGGGTAATGCCAGATTCATCTTTGCCTATTCCAATATTTTTAAGAACCTGTGAATAAACTTTTCCAAACTCTTTCTCAAGAATCCAAATACTAATCCTTCTTAAATCTAAAAGGGAGTAAACGCCAATTTTATTAAGTCTTATCCTAACTCTTTCTCCGATTCCGCAGATATCCGTAAGTTTTGTTTTTTTGTAGATTTCATCCAGGCTTTGGGGCGTTATTTCAAAAAATCCGTTTGGCTTATTCAGTCCTGAAGCCAGTTTTGCCAAGAGCCTGTTATAAGAAACTCCAACGGAAACCGTTACATATTCCCCGATCTCGTTTTTAATACGCTCCTTTATTTTATTAATTAGCTTATATTTGCCCCCATAGAGATTTTGCGTTGCGGTAATGTCAATAAACACTTCATCAAGGGAAAACAACTCAACGAATGGAGAATAGTCTTTACAGATATCTAAGAATTTTTGTGTTATTTCCCAATATTTCTCAAAATGAGCAGGTACAAAAATCATATTAGGAACCTTTTCTAAAGCTTCAAATGTTCTGCTCGGAGATTTAACTCCTAATTCCTTAGCTTCTCTTGAAGCTGCAATAATACAAGTTCTGCCATTTTGAGCAGTAACCCCAATTGGTTTTCCACGTAATTTAAGATTAAATTGCTGTTCACACGAAGCAAAGTAGGAATCAAAGTCTATATGTAAAATAACTTTATCCATATACTTAGAATAATAGAATAAAATACGAAAATCAATCAAACAAAATACGACAATCTATATCAGCCCCGATTTAATCGGGGTCAGTTTATTTAGTGGTTATGTGAAGCCTGGATTGGTCAAGAATTGCTTGAAACTGAAGCTGAGTTTTCATCTGCACTTTATAAAGTTTGTTGCCGCTATCAAGACTTACCGAAGAAGAAACCGATAACACCGAGCTTGTGTTACCGTTAAAATTAACTTCCGAATTCCAAACAGGATGATTATCGGTTGCATTGTAAAGCCTTACGCTTACGGTTTGGTTGCCGGTTGGGATATGCAAAGACGCTTCGAAAACAACATTTTTTATAGTTCCGTAAGAACTACTATCAATCGACGCCTGAAGCCCCGGCACATCTGTCCAATCGCTTGAAGAACCCGAACCCGAGCCAAAAGGAACATAATATTCCTTAGTTTGAGAAGAGGAGTTGTTAACGGGAGCCGGCGTTGCGTCAGCCGCGTTTGACGCGGGTGTTGCTACGTTTTGCTTGTTTGAAACTGCCGCCTGACGTATTTCCGAAAGACAGCTTTGCGGACAAACATCCGGAGAAACAATAGTTTTATTTTCCGCAGAAGGGGTCTGATTAACTATATTGGTAAATCTTTGAACAATGGTTTGTTTATTTGCGCCTTGAATTAAAAGTATGTCTATATAAATTACGTTTATAAATAGAAAGACAAGAAAGAGTATCGCCAGACTTCTAATCGAGAAAAAACGTGTAAGGTTGAATTTTCTTTCGCTGGATTCTATCTCTTCCGGCAAAAATTTTTCGTCTTCCATACTATAAATGTAGTTTAATTAAAAGAGAGATGTCAAATAAATTTAAATTCCGTAAGCCGACAAGGAAGCGTTGCCGATATGACTTCTGTGTAATGTCATTATAAAAGAGTCACACTGGTAAACTCCGGGAATTGTAGAAAATGATCCAAGATAACCCTTATTTCTTAGGGTAGCAATGGCATTATCGTTAAATTCTCCGTATGGATAAGTAAAAATATTAACGCTTTGTCCGGTATATCGCTCTATTTGAGTTTTAGCCGTATCAATTTCGCTTTCTATTTTATCTTGCGTTCCCCGTTTTACGGAAAAATGGCTCCAGGTATGGTTTGTAAAATACATCAATCCGCTTAATTTCATTTCCCCAACCTGATCCCAGGTAAGCATATCCGTATTGCTTCCAACCAATCCCGAAGCAAGCATTAAATTGGCTTTAATATTATATTTCTTAAGAATCGGCAAGGCATAGGTATAACTATCGGCATAACCGTCGTCCATCGTGACTACAACCGGCTTTCCCGGCAATGCAGAATGAGTAATAAGAGCATTTATAAGTTCATTTGCAAAAATAGGCGTATAGCCGTTTGCAGCAAGATAAGCCATTTGCCGGTCAAAAATATTACTGTCAACAGAAAGGGAATTTTGTTTCTTAGAAACTGCGTCGGCTTGAGGCTGAATATGGTGATAGGTAAGAACCGGAACCTTCAGGCAATATCCTGCTAAGGGTACTGCTGTCGGGGAAAGTACTTTATCCGTGCTGTAGGCGGAATACGAACATGAATTTACCCCACAGTAATAAGGTTTT
>CAYIOB010000072.1:0-3524 GCA_964364925.1 uncultured Gammaproteobacteria bacterium | reverse complement strand
GGTTGCAATAGTTGACGATAATCTTGCGACCTTAAAAATGTATTATAAAGAAAACGGCAGAGTTGTTCTTAAGCCCGCGAATTCGGAAATGGAGCCTATTTACCCAAATACCTTGACTATTCAGGGCAAAGTCGTAGGACTTCTTAGAAAATTTCAATAAACCCCGCACCCACGACCTTACAGTCGGGCATTTGGGACTTCGCTTCGCGCTTTATTGTTAACTCTCGTTCTGATTAACGGGGCATTGTGGTGCGGGGTAAATTCTATTTCTTCCTAAGCCTCACTATCTTCAATTTATGATTAATAAACCACAAGATAAATATTATGAACAAAATTCCCAATAAGATTTCAAATTTTTTGAAATAAGGCTCAAGGAAATCCCATTCTTCTCCAAAGTAAAAACCAATAGAAGCAAGAAAAGCCGACCATATAAGAGAACCTAGAAAAGTAAAAAGGGAGAATTTCCAGATATTCATTTCCGACAAGCCTGCAGGTAAAGAAATGAACGTTCTGATTGCAGGTATAATTCTGCTGAAAAATGCAACCTGGTCGCCGTATTTTTTAAGCCAGTGCATAGATCTTACATATTCGTGTTCTGTAATAAGCAAAAATTTGCCGTACTTTTTTACAAGACGTAAAATGACATGTTCCTCTAAGTAAAAGCCGATTCCGTAAGCGATTAGCGATCCGGCTAAATTTCCAAAAGCTCCGGCCAATATTACTAAAAATAAATTAAGTTCTCCCTTTTGTGCAAGAAAGCCTGCAAAAGGCATGGTAATTTCGGAGGGAATCGGGATTAAAGCTGATTCCAAGGTCATTAATATAAAAATCCCAAGATAGCCTGTTGATTGTATAAGTTGTATAATAACCCCTGTTAAGAATGTGATAATTTGTTCCATATTTTTTTATGGGTAATCTATACATTGTAGCAACACCAATCGGTAATTTACAAGATATTAGCTTAAGAGCTGTTGATGTCTTGAGCTTTTCTGATTTTATTTTGTGTGAAGACACAAGAACAACAGCTATACTTCTTAGGTCAATTGCAAAGAAATTTCCCGACTTTAAAAATAAAGCAAAATTAGTATCTTATTATGAAGAAAACGAGCCTAAAAGAATACCGGAGGCAATTGATCTTCTTAAAAAAGATTTTAATTTTGCTTTAGTTTCGGACGCGGGAACACCGACCATTTCCGATCCGGGATTTAAATTAGTCAGAGAATGTGTTAAAGAAAAAATTAGGGTAGAAGCAATTCCCGGACCATCGTCCGTTATCACCGCGCTTGTTAGCTCCGGACTGCCAACAGACAAATTTATGTTTATTGGTTTTCTGCCTAGAAAACCCGGCCACAGAACTGATTTATTTAAAAATATTAGAATTGCAGTGGACGCTGTTAAACAAACGGTAATATTTTTTGAATCACCGTTTAGATTGATTAAAGCGCTTGAAGAATTAAAGGAAATTTTCGGAGACATAGATATAGTTACAGCCAGGGAACTAACAAAAATTTATGAGGAAATAAGAAAAGAAAAAATATCGGAAGCTCTACTGCATTTTAATAAAAATAAACCTAAGGGGGAGTTTGTAGTACTTTTTCATTTATAACGATTTAATTTCCCTTTCAATTTCCAGCAGCCGGTTGTACTTAGCGACTCTTTCACCCCTTACAGGTGCTCCAAATTTTACGTAATCCGCAGATACCGCAACAGCGAAATCGGCTATAAAATCATCGTTTGTTTCTCCGCTTCGGTGTGAAACAATAATCTTAATTCCTGCTTGTCTTGCAACCTCAACAACAGCCATTGCCTCAATTACCGTTCCTATTTGATTTGGTTTAATAATAATTCCCGTTATAGTTTTTTTATCAAGAGCCATCTGAAGCCTGTAAGGATTTGTTGCCGTTAAATCGTCGCCGACTATTAAGGTCTGCTGGGATAGGGATGTGTATATTTTTGACCAGCCGTTCCAGTCGTCTTGCGCTAAAGGATCTTCAAGATAAAGAAGATGATATTCCTTGTTTAATTCCTCGTAATACTCGATAAGAGCATCCGAAGAAAGCGGCATAGTTTTGTCTTTGATATGATACTTCCCTTCCTGAAAAAAGTTGGTAGCGGCAATATCCAGACCCAAAAATACATCGAATCCGTATCTAAACGGAGTTGCATCAATTGCCTGCTTCATAACGTCCAAACCGTCTTTATTTGTCTGAAGTTTTGGAGCAAATCCGCCTTCATCCCCAACCAGGGTAGCGAAGTTGTTCTGTTCTAAAATTTTCCTCAAAGAATTATATAAAACAATTGCCATATCTAAAGACTCGCTATATGTTTTCGATGAAGCGGGTATAACCATATATTCCTGAAAATCTGTATTATTTCCTGCATGTTTTCCGCCGTTTAAAATATTAAAAGCGGGGGTCGGAATTTTAACGGAAGTGTTCTCCTTATTAATAAACTCACGTAAATACAAGAAGGTAGGCAGTAACGCGCTTTTGGCTGCGGCTTTTGCAACAGCCATGGATACGGAAAGCATAGCATTTGAACCGAGCCTGCCTTTATTCTGCGTTCCGTCCAGTTCAATCATTTTTTTGTCTATTTCGTGCTGTTTTGTAGCTTCCATACCAAGAATATTAGGAGCAATAAGGTCTTCAATATTGGCAATTGGTTTTAAAACGCCATTGCCTTGGAAATGCTTATCATCTCTGTCTCTTAGCTCACTGGCTTCGTAATTGCCTACGGATGTGCCGGTAGGAGTAGAGGCAGTACCAATTTTGCCGTCATTTAATATTACCGTTGTTTCAACTGTAGGCATGCCTTTTGAATTAAGTATTTCCCGGGCTACTATTTGTTTTATTTTGGCCATAATTTAATTTATTACTTTTTTTTCAGTGTCAGAAATTAATTTTCTCGTACTGTCGGCTGCGTCCGGAGATATGGATACGCTTGTCACTCCCCAAGAAACTAATTTTTCAACAAGCGCAGGATACATTGACACTGCCTGGCCGCAAATAGAAGCGGAAATTCCGTTTTTGCGGGCAGTTTTTATAACGCGCTCAAAAGCCCACATTACAGCAGGATTAAGTTCGCTAAATTCCGATGCGACTTCGCTGTTATCTCGGTCTGTTCCTAAAAGCAGCATTGTCAAATCATTAGAGCCGATTGAAACTCCGTCAATGCCCGCTTTAATAAAATCTTCAAGCAGTATCACGTTAGAAGGAATTTCTACCATCATCCAGAGTTTAAAAGTAGGGGAACGCTGCAATCCTGAAATATTAATAATCTTCTTAACTTCCTCAAGTTCCTTGACCGTTCTTACAAAAGGAAGCATCAGCCATAAATTTCTGTATCCCTTTTTATTCCTGACAATTTTAATCGCTTCAAGCTCCAATTCAAAAACTTCCGGATCATGAATATACCGGTATACCCCCCTGTAGCCTAACATCGGATTTGGTTCTTCTGGCTCAAAGTCCCTACCTCCAATCAGCGATCTGTATTCATTTGTTTTAAAGTCGGAAGCTCTATAAACA
>CAYIOB010000071.1:0-3684 GCA_964364925.1 uncultured Gammaproteobacteria bacterium | reverse complement strand
ACGTTTGGACAAAGAGCGTCTTGAGGCCTAGGGGGACAAACAGTTGAGCCGGCCGCTGCAGTCGCAAGTTTTGTTGCGTCATAGTTAATAATTAATTTTACAAAAGAAACCTGATTGGTTCCCGGATTCATCATTACGTCTAAATTTACGGTGTCATTAACACCGATTGTCTTACTTGCCGGATTAAAACCGAGAGTGGTCGAGGGAGCGGCTCCGCTTTTTGTTTTTTGCTGTTGCTGCACAAGATACACAGTTAAAGGTATAGCTACAAGTAGAACCGCTATAAATCCAAATAACAGCAATTTTTTGCCCGATGGTAAGGACATAATATAATCTAAACCAAGTCAGACTTGGTCTAAATTCATGGTATATAACAAAAGGTAAAGTGTCAAGTAGTTAAGTATTGACAGCAGTATATTTTTGTTGTATAAATAAGCAGTCACTTTAAGCGAGTGATATTTTTTGACTATATGGCAGTAAAAAACAACCTTAAACCTCTTTTTAATAACGTTCTAATAAAACCGCTCGAGGCGGAAGCAAAAACCGCAAGCGGGATAATTATTCCGGATTCGGTAAAAGAAAAACCGCAAATAGGCGAAGTTATGGCTGTTGGCCCCGGTGACGTTACGCCAAAAGGCGAAAAAATTCCAATGATTATTAAGATAGGGCAAAAAGTAATGTATAAAAAATGGGGCGGAAACGAAGTAAAAGTCGGTAGTCAAGAGTGGACAATAGTTGAACAAAAAGATATATTAGCGATTGTTGACTCCGATTAAATCGGAGTTGAATAATTATGGCAAAACAAATAATTTATAAAGAAGAAGCAAGACAAAAATTATTATCAGGAGTTAACCAATTGGCTGATGCTGTTGCAACAACGCTTGGTCCTAAGGGTAGAAACGTTGCTATAGATAAAAAATGGGGAGCCCCTAATGTTATACATGATGGCGTAGCGGTTGCAAAAGAAATAGAGCTTGCAGATCCCTTTGAGAATATGGGAGCGCAGCTTGTTAAAGAAGCAGCTAGTAAAACTGCCGATGTTGCTGGAGATGGAACAACCACATCAACTGTTTTAGCCAGAGCAATTGTTAGAGAAGGAATAAAAATGATTACTGCTAACGCTAATCCAATGATTATGAGGAAAGGTTTGGAAAAAGCAAGTCAGTTTATAGTTGATGAGCTCTTGAAAATGAAAAAAGATCTAAAACAAGCAGATTGGGCGAATGTTGCAACGATCTCAGCGGGAGACGAAGAGCTTGGAAAACTTATAGCAGAGGCATTAAGAAAAGTAGGTAAAGATGGAATAATAACTGTTGAGGAAGGAAAAGGTCTTTCAACAGAAATTGAGTATAAAGAGGGAATGGAATTTGATAAAGGCTATGCGTCTTCATATCTTGTTACGAATCCCGAAAAAATGGAAGCAGAAATTGAAGCTCCATATATCTTAATAACCGACAAAAAAATATCGGCTCTTAACGAGCTTCTCCCATTTTTAGAGAGTTTAGTCAAAGTTTCAAAAAATTTGGTAATAATTGCGGACGAAATAGACGGTGAAGCTTTGGCAACTTTGGTTGTAAATAAATTAAGGGGAACATTTAATGCTTTAGCTATTAAAGCTCCGGGATTTGGAGATAGAAGACAAGAAATGCTTGAAGATATCGCAATTTTAACAGGCGGAACCGTTATATCCGCAGATACGGGTAAAAATTTTGAAACAGTTACGATTGAAGATTGCGGAAGAGCAGATAAGGTTTGGTCGGATAAAGACAATACAAGAATTATCGGCGGAAAAGGCCAGCCTGCTAAGCTAAAAGCCAGAATTGCACAGATAAAAAAAGCAATTGATGCGAGCACATCGGATTTTGATAAAGAAAAACTTCAGGAAAGATTGGCAAAATTGGCAGGCGGAGTTGCAGTTATAAATGTGGGTGCCGCAACCGAAGTTGAACTTAAAGATAGAAAAGAGAGAGTTAACGATGCGGTCGCCGCAACAAAAGCAGCTTTGGAAGAAGGAATTGTCCCCGGAGGAGAAATAGCGCTTTTGGATATATCCGGAAGAATGAGTGCTAAAAATCTAGAGGACGCAAAAGCTTCAAGAGATGAAATTATCGGATTTGAAATAGTTAAAACAGCTCTGGAAGAACCTTTTACGCAGCTTATTAGGAATGCAGGATTGGACGCCGGTCAGCTTATTGCTAAAGCAAGGGAAGTAAGTGCGCATGGACAAGGATTTAATGTTTTAAAGATTGATTCCGCTGAGACCGCAGTCCCAGTAGACATGCTGAAAGAAGGAATTATAGACCCGGTAAAGGTTGTTAGAATAGCAGTTCAGAATGCAATTTCTGTTGCTACAATGATTTTAACAACAGAAGCTTTAGTTACCGATATTCCCGAAAAGAAAGATTCAGCTTCTGGTATGCCGCCCGGCGGAATGGACTACTAAATTCTCCTTTTTATTGTCAAAACAGTAATTTCCTGCTATATTTGTTAGGCGCTTTTTAGCAAATGAAAAAAATTCTTTTTATATTAGTTCCAATTCTTCTTGCCATAGTAATCTTTGTTGTTATTTTTCTTGTCGTAAACAAAAATACCGGTAAAGGTGCTTTGCAGATTACTTCAAGCCCCATAAGCAAAGTTTATTTAGATAACAAGCTTATCGGGCAGACCCCTCTTTGTAAATGCGAAGTCAATGATATGATAACTGCCGGAATCCATTCTCTAAGGCTTGTTCCTCTTCAAGGAAACCTAGAGGCTTTCGAAGAAAAAATAACCATTGCTCCTTCGATCTTAACCGTTGTTGACAGAACTTTCGGTCCCGGAGCATCCTCGCAGGGATCGGTTATAAGTCTAACGCCTATTTCCGATAAAAAAGATGCACAGCTTTTGATAGTTTCTTTTCCCAATAAATCTCAAGTTTTTCTGGACAGTAATCCTTCGGGCATATCGCCTCTCCTTCTTAAAAATCTAACTGTATCAGATCATGAAGTAAAACTTACAAAAGACGGATATAAAGATAAAACTTTAAAAATAAGAACTGTTTTGGGTTACAAACTCGAAGCGTTGGTTTTTTTGGGAGTTAATCTAACTGCTGCAACTGCGTCGGCTCTTCCAACGCCTTCTCCCAGCGTAAGCCCAACTCCTACAGTCAGTATGAAAATATTGATTCTAGATACTCCGACAGGATTTTTAAGGGTAAGAGCAGATTCGTCTTTAGGCTCGGCTGAAATAGGCAGAGTAAGTCCCGGTGAAACCTACGATCTATTGAATGAAACAACAGGTTGGTATCAAATACAGCTTAAAGATAAAACTAAGGGCTGGGTAAGTTCTCAATACGCACAAAAAGGAAGTTAGGAGCCGATTACATAAATTATTCCGACGACTAAAACTACCCAAATCAAAACTGTTGCAAGAAGTGGTTTATCCGATAAAAGCACTCTTTCAGGACTTTCTCCTTCATGTTTTTCATAAATATCCTGAAGATATCTCATTAATCCGTAAACAACCGGAATAATGGTTATCATGAGCCATTTTCTCTGAAAAAAAACAGGTAAAAAATCCGGCATTAAAATTCCTAAGTTCAAATTGAATCCTTTGGAATTTTCCAAAAAAGTGAAAAGCGAATAGGTTATAAAAGTTGAAGTTGCGAAAATCGAAGCATAAACATCTAAGAGTCTTTCGGAATAA
>CAYIOB010000070.1:0-3792 GCA_964364925.1 uncultured Gammaproteobacteria bacterium | reverse complement strand
ATGCCAACGTAGCTCAGGGGTAGAGCGGGCGTTTCATAAGCGCCATGTCGTAGGTTCGAATCCTACCGTTGGTACTGAGGATATTGACTTATAGTAATTTCGGCGCTATAATTCCCCCGCTATGCCAAACCTAGAACAAAAACCATTTGCTTTATTTAATGGATACATAGAAATTCCTTCTAGGGTACCATATAAACCCGATGAATACAGCAGACTTCAAACCTTAGCCGCATCGGAACTTTTAAGAAGAGGAAAAATTGAAACAGCTGTTTTTTTGGCAGGTGATGTTCCCTCAGAATCTAATCCGGGATCAGACGTATATGGCGGGATAGGCCAGCGCATGGCAGCGCAGCTTCGCAGAAATTTACCCAACCTTCCTGAATCTGCTATTGTTCTTATTCCTGTAGCAAAAAGCACGCGGGCAGAGGTTCGAAAATTTAGACAACTCGCAAAAGAAAAAGGATGGACTAATTTAATGGTAGTAGGTAAAGAGTCTCATCTAGAACGCGTTCAAAGAGCAATAAATAGAATTTTTAGACGAAGAAGTAAAACAATCCGGGCTGTAAGTCAGGAAAGTATTCTAACTCAATTTCCCCGATACTCTAAAATTATTGATGCCGTAAGAGACTCACAAGAAGAAAAAGCCTTTTCAAAAAGAGAAACCTTAATAAATACAATAGACAAACTCCCCATAATAGGGGGTCTGGTGTTGGATTTAATGAATGCAGACGGCGTTAAAATTTTAGAATCAAAGATACATAGGGTCTTATCAAGAAAGCCTGAAGACTCTAAAAAAACAAGTTAAGCCATTTTTGCCAATTAGGAGTCTCTTTTTCTTGTTTTTTCCGATTTTCCAAAACTTTATTTGGAATTAAAACTTTTTGTTCCCCCGGTTTTACCAAGAAAAGCTTGTTTCTTGCCTCTTCTTCGATAAATTTAGGTGTTTGGACATAAGAAAGTTCCGCTCTTAGCTTTTGGTTTCTCTGCTCTTCTCTAGTTAATTCTTTTTGAGCCTGGTTCAATAAATCTTGCTTACTCCAAATATCGTAAATGGAACGAACAAGGTTATTAATAATAATAAGAAAAACGATTACAACAACTATAAAAATTGCTTTTTTTGCCATATTTATCTTTAAATATACTAGCACATTTCAAAGATTCCTAAATTCTTGACCTTGACTATAATATAAATTAGTGATATTATAGGACACTATGAAGCCAATTAAGCTTCGCGATGCCCACGAAGAATTTAAAAAATACTTAAAAGAAAATAATAGATCAAACTCTACTGTAATTGCGTACGGAAAAGACGTTGATCAGCTTCTTTCGTTCTTGGAAGAACTGCAAAGAAACCAGGTTCACGAGGTGTCTAAGGAAGACATTGAAGCTTTTCTTGCCAAAATGAGCAAAGATAACTATACGCCTAAATCAATTTCCAGAAAAATAAATTCAACCAGAACCTTTTATCGATTTTTAAAAGTAAACGCATACGTTACGGATGACCCCTCCCTCTTGGTATCACATCCTAAATATCAGTTGGCTCCTCCGCGAATCTTAACCCCAACAGAATATAGAGCATTAAGAGATGCCGCAAAAAACGACCCGAGAATGTTTGCAATTATAGAACTTCTTTTGCAAACAGGGATTAGGATTGGAGAGCTTTCAAATTTAAGGCTTTCGGACGTTACAAAAGACAGCTTGCACATAGCTCCTTTTGAAAAACATGAAGATAGAATCGTTCCTCTTAATAAAGGCGCTCAACAAGCCTTAAGCAGATACATGAGTATTAGACCAAGCGTTAAAGAAGACCATTTATTCATAACAAAATCAGGCAAGCCGTTTTTGATAAGAAATATTAGAACGGCCGTTGAAAGGTACTTCCGCTTAGCAGAAATAAAAGGGGCAAAAGTTAACGATTTGAGACACACTTTTGTCGCCCATCACTTAAAACACGGCGTTTCATTGGTTATTTTGTCTAAAGTTTTGGGGCATAAAAGACTTTCCACAACCGAAAGATATCTTCAATACGTTGGGGAAATTGGAAAAGGAAAAGAAGGCGCCGCACTTTCCGAACTTTAAATCTCCTGTGCGTCTGCTTGGGTTCAGTTCGACTTCGCTCACTGTAAACTTCTTACCCCAAGCTTAGTGCGTCTGCTTGGGATCGAATTGTGTGCGCCCGCTTGGAGTCGAACCAAGCGCCTATTGTTTATAAGACAATTGTTCTGCCGATGAACTACGGGCGCAAAGCCTAATTTATAGGTTTTTAGTATACCATAGACTATTTTCTTTCTCCATAATAGTCTGCCAATACCTCAATTGCCATCATAACTTTTTCTTTTAAACGAACATCGTTTACGACTAAACCACATGTACCGTGTCCAAATCCCTTATGATCTATACTTACTCTTGTACTTTTTTTTATGTAGGGTTTTCTAAATTGAGATGAAGGCATATCTAAAGTTTTACTCCAAAAAGCAATTTCTTCTTTAACATTCATATCGTTATAAAGATGTAAATCCACCTTTATTTTTTCCTGAGGAATACCGAGTCCTTTCATAAACCAATACAATGCAAATTTCATAACTTTTGGATCAGTATTGTTTAAAAAAACAGGACCATCTAATCTCTTATTTCCCTCCCCCCAATAAAGAAAAATACCGGCAAGCTCCAATTCCTTTTGTGATAAAGATACCCAATATTTCTTTTGATCTTCATAGATAGATTTAATACGCGCTTCACGTTTCTTTCGTTTCACAATTATTGTCTTTTCTATAGCTAACTGCCGGCTGTATTTTCGATTCTGCTTTAAAAACTTAAATTGCTTTTCGGTAAGAGGATATTTGCTTAACCAATCTGAAAGCGTACTCTTGGAAATTCCTAATTCTTTCTTTATTTGAGAATAAGTTTTACCCTGTTTTCTTAATTCAGTTGCTTTTTGTCTATCAATAGTTCTTGCCATAATTGAACCTTTAAATAGGTATTATTGGAGTATGTTTTAATAGTACGGGTATTTGTTGTGGTTGTCAACTAGAGTCTTGCTCTTTGGGCAATTTCTCCTTCTATCGCATGCACGTCTTTGCCGAATTTTAGCCTTGAAAGCTCTCTTATTAACTCTGCCACCCTTGGATTGGCAATGTCTTTTTCTTTACTCATATCGCGGGTTAAATCCATAGAAAAAGGCGTAACCGGTTCATTATGCACTATTGTTTTAACATAGGCATTATAGACGTCTACATTGATTAGGTCGGCTTCCGTAAAAGTCGGCTGAAATTCATGCGCAAGATAGTTTGCATCCGTTACCCCTACCCTAAAAGAAGCTAAGGTTCCGACATTTCCAAAAATTGCGTTTTTAACCTCTTCGTCCATTTGGCCGATAAATTGATTGGCAACTATTAAATCGAGCCTGTATTTTCTTGCTTCCGACAGTATTTGGGCAAAATCAGGAGTGGCGAAATTTTGGAATTCGTCAACATAAAGGAAAAAGTCCCGTCTTTTCTCTTCGGGAATGTCTTGCCTGCTCATTGCGGCAACCAAAATTTTAGGGACCAGAATTAAACCTAAAAAGCTGGCATTTTCTTCTCCTATTTTTCCTTTGGAAAGGGAAACAAGAAGAATTTTACCTTCGTCCATAACGCGCCTAAAATCAAAAGCCGACTCCGACTGGCCGATGATGTTTCTCATCATTTTATTGGTAACAAAACGGCCGAATTTAGAAACTATGTAATCTAAAACTTCGGATTTGTGAAAGTCTGAAGTTTGAGCAATCTGGTCTGTCCAATAACGCCTGATTAT
>CAYIOB010000069.1:0-3834 GCA_964364925.1 uncultured Gammaproteobacteria bacterium | reverse complement strand
CACCTTCAAACTTAACTGCGTTCTACAACTTCTTAAGTAAAACCGCATCTCCATTAATTAGCGTTTCTTTTTTTTCTTTCGTCCAATTTTTAAGCTGGTATTCTCTTCGCATTGCTTCTTTTCGCGAATCATAAGTTTCAGAATAAACAAGTTTAAATGAAGGAAAGCTCCTGACGTATTTTGCGGATTTTGAATTTTTATTTTTATGTTCTTTTAATCTTTTTTCTAAATTATTTGTTTGACCAATATAGAGAGTGTTAGAAGAGGTTCGGAGAATGTAGACTGTATATTTCATATCATCTCTCGACTCTGGTTCGACTACGCTCACCATCGCTCAAGACGATTCTCTCGCTCCTCAAATGCTATAGCCGTGAGCGAGCGTAGCGAATCGAATCGGCTGCGGGATCTGGATTCGAACCAAAATAAACGGATTCAGAGTCCGTTGTCCTACCATTAGACGATCCCGCAATGAACCAATTCTACTAAAAATCGAGGCAAAAAGCTATTTTAGAAGCTTTAATATGTGAGGCGTAAAAACAAAAAGGCCCACAACAAGAGCCAATATAGATATTAGTAGGACCATTCCTGCGGATACATCCTTTGCGGTTTTTGCTTCTATCCTATGTTCGTTTACCAGAAGATTTACAACTTCCTCAATCGATGTATTTATCATCTCGGCCGAAAGGACTAATACAACCAAAAAAGAAACAATGAAAAACTCGTACTTATCTAGCCCCAATAAATAAGCAAATAATAAAACTAAAACTGCTATTGCAATATGAATTTTTATATTCTGATTATGTTTAAAAGAGTAAGCAAGACCTTCAAGCGCATACCCTAATGAATTTTTCATTTGTTTTAAATTAGACATACTAAACTATATATTTAAATATAACATAAACAATAAGCGTTATTAATACGCCTAAAACAGCTCCTATTAGGGTTTGTTGCTTGGTATGATTATGGGTTTTTATTCTTGCCCAGGCAACTAAGGGAACTAAAATAAAACTTAGTATGTAAAACGAACCAAAACTCAAAACAAGGGATGTTGCAAAAGCAGATACGGTTGCCACATGAACACTTGCTTTTGTAACCCTATTTACCAACTCCATTAAAATCAAACTGAAAATTAAACCAAAAAGTGCAATAAAAAGAATACCTGGAGCTTTTAAAAAATAAAGGAAAACTATATAAAAAAGAGAAAGACCAATTGCAAAGGTAAACAGAAGCGGTCTCTGACTTCTTTTTGAAACATCAAGATCTGAAAAATATCCTTTTTCAATTCCTAAAAGAAGACCTACAAAAAAAACTAAAAGAAAAATCCACGAGAAAACTGTCCAAAAGAAAGCAGATGATAAATTACCAGTTGTTTTCAAAATGAAAATATATGGCATAACAGCCAAAATCAAAATAGGACTTACAACGGTAGAAACTATTTTTGCAAAAATTTTACTCATCTTTTAAATTTTTAATAAAAAAATCTTTTCCGTAAATGTCATTAAGCTCCAAAAGTCCTGTTCCATGCTCTTTTCCGGTTAGAAGAAAATAAATAACCTTAAAGGGAATATTGTTTAAATTGCTGAATTGTTTTATTGCTGAAAGAAGTTTTTCGCTTTCCCAATCATCCCCAAGATTTTCCTCTAAAAATTTAAGTAGTTTTAATGCAGCTTCTTTTTCCTCTTTTGTTTTTGCACGTGAACTTTGAACATTCACTAAAGATTTAAAATCCGAAAGAGTTCTCATTCTCGAGACTGCGGCTACAACAAAAAGCTGTGATTTTGAACTTTTAAGAATCGCTTGAACTTCTTTATCTTTTGAATAAAAATCTAGAAGTCTTTTATCTAAATCCGTTATGCTTCTTATCCAAATGCCATTTAACCATTCAAGTTTTTTAACATCAAAAACTGGGTTTGCAGTGTTTACGTCTTTTAGTTCAAAAAGCTTGGTTAGATCGTCCATAGAAAATTGCTCTTTGTCTCCGCCCGGGTTCCATCCTAAAAGTGCCATAAAATTTAATAACGACTCCTGAATATAGCCTTCTTTCTGATAATCTAAAACTGATTTTGCACCGTGCCTTTTGGAAAGTTTTGTTTTATCCGGTCCTAAAATTACCGGCAAATGCGCAAATTTTGGAACTTGCCAGTCAAAACTTTGGTATAAATATAAATGTTTCGGAGTTGACGAAATCCATTCTTCACCTCTTATGACATGGGTAATTTTGCTTAAATAGTCGTCAATCACGTTGGCAAGATGATACGTGGGGTATCCATCGGATTTTAGAATTACGAATTCATCGACATCTTTGCCTGAAAATGAAATCCTCTTTTGACCCACTTCATCAACCCATTGGAATATTTCATCTTCGGGAACTTTTATCCAAACTGCGCCCTCTTTTTCATGCGCAATTTTTTTTGCAAGAAGTTCGCCTGCGTACTTTTTATAAATATCGAGTCTTTCGGATTGATGCAAAACTTCACCGTCAAAATCAATTCCAAGCCACTTGAAAATATCTAATATTGCCTTTTCTGCTCCTTTTACTATTCGCTTTTGGTCGGTATCTTCTATTCTTAAAATAAATTTTCCATTACTATGTTTTGCGAACAAAAAATTAAATAATGCAGTTCTTGTATTGCCGATATGGGGAATTCCCGTAGGACTTGGAGCAAAACGTACTCTAACCACTTGTGGTGAGCTTTGTCGAACCATATGTATATTTTCTTTCTTGAGAGGTACCGTACGGCACCTCTCTGCGGGAGGCGTTGTCTAACGCCTCCCTTGCATTGTAGCTTAAAATTCTCTTATACTCAATATATGCCAACGCTAAATCAAGCCGCCTCCGAAACAAGAGTAATTCTTAAATGGGGCGGCGTAATTTTTTTGATACTTGTTGTCATATTTGCGGTGTTTAAAATCGGCATCGCTTTAAAACAAACCTTTTTTCCGACCCCGGCGCCTCCACCTACAGTTTCTTTTGGCAAACTGCCTGTAATTGTATTTCCAAGTAACGTAAGCGGTAAAAATTTTAATTATTCTTTAAACACAATAAGCGGCACTCTCCCCAACTTTTCCGACAGAGTTAAGGTTTATAAAATGACTGTTAATCCTCCTGATCTTTTAGCGCTAAAAAAAGCAATAAGGAACGTAGGTTCGGTCGGATTTACCAATCCCGAACTTACAGTTTCCGCAAAAGTTTACCAATGGAATGACAATGGTCCGTTAAATAGGTCTCTGATTATGGATATTTTCTCAACCGATTTTGCCCTTTCTTCCATATTCATTTCAGATCCTGATGTTGCCTCGGCAATAAACCTTCCCAACGAAGGTACGGCAATTAACACTGCGCAAAGTTTTCTTTCGGCAATGTCTTCTTTTCCGAATGACATTGACACGACAAAAACAAAAACTCTTCTTTTTTCTATCAATAATAATACCCTTACTTCGGCAACCAGCTTTTCTAACGCGCAGGTAATTGAGGTTGATTTTTTTCAAAAAGACGTTGATAAGCTTCCAATTTATTATCCTAAAGCCGTAAGCTCAACAATGAATGTTTTGGTTGTCGGAGGGAAAGATCAGCCGGAAGTTGCTCAAGTTAATTTCTCCCACCAAACGGTATCGGACCAATCTGCCACCTATCCGATTAAAACTGCAGAAGAAGCCTACAGCTTGCTAAAACAGGGCCGCGGATATGTTGCCTCATATTTTGGGTCAGATACCGATATTTCTATTAAAAATGTATTTTTGGCTTACTATGTTGGAGAAAAAAAACAGGATTATCTTTTTCCAATAGCAGTTTTTGAGGGGGATGATGGGTTTTTTGCCTACGTACCTGTTGTT
>CAYIOB010000068.1:0-3920 GCA_964364925.1 uncultured Gammaproteobacteria bacterium | reverse complement strand
CGGCCTGCCCATTCCTTTTGCTCCCAACGTTTTAATTATATACCAATCGTTATATCGGGCCGGGGGCGGAGTTTCATGAAACTCGGAAAACACAGAAACAAAATCCAGTTTTTCGGAAGCCTTAAAACCTGGTAGTCTTTTATCATTGAGCGCTTGTGGGTTAATCCTCAGAAAGCCTTCGAACAAAAGTACAGACCCATTAGTTTTCAAGCGATAAGCATTTCCGCCCCCATTCTGAACTCTTAATTCTGAATTCTTAATTCCAGAATCGACTATTACGCTTGTGGATTCTATTATCGCATCTGCCATTTGGGTTGCAACTGCCCTTCTCCAGATAATGTCATAAAGCTTTCCGTATTGTCCTCCCAACTGATTACTGATTGCTGATTGCTGATTGCTAACGCTTGTCGGCCTTATTGCTTCGTGTGCTTCCTGGGCATTTTTTTGAGTTATTTTATAATATCGTGGTTTTGGCGGAAGATATTTCTCACCAAATTGAGCCTTAACATAATCGCTCATCTGTTTCCTTGCGGTTTCGGAAACAGCGACCGAATCCGTCCTATGGTATGTAATAAATCCTTCTTCATACAGTTTTTGAGCCAGGCTCATCGTACGTCTTCCCGAAAGACCCATTCTTCTTGCACCATCCTGCTGTAAGGTTGAGGTCGTATATGGAGGAGGCGGTGTTCTTCGCATTTCTTTTTTGGAAACGTTTGAAACAACGAATTCCTTATTTCTTAAATCATCCTCTATTTGTCTTGCCTTAGCTTCAGTAGTGATTAAAGTTTTTGCAAAATTATATTCCCCATCGTACAAGTTAAGTTTTTGAGAAACTTCAATTTTTTGTTTTTCTATCTCAATCAATTCAAATGTTGTGATTTCGTCTGATTTGAGATTTACCGCAATGGTATAGTACGGCTCTTTTTTAAACTTTTCAATTTCTCTTTCTCTCTCAACTATTAACCGGAGCGCAACCGACTGGACTCTTCCCGCAGATAACCCGCGGCGCACTTTCTGCCATAAAATTGGCGAGAGTTTATAGCCAACCAGCCTATCCATAACTCTCCTTGCGGTTTGAGCGTCTACCAAATTCCCATCAACTTCTCTTGGAGCTTTAAAAGCTTTTTCAATTGCTTCTTTGGTAATTTCGTGGAAAACAACCCGGGAAAACTTTTTATTTTTTTTACCCGACAGAATTTCCTTAACGTGCGCCGCTATCGCTTCGCCCTCCCTATCCGGATCGGTTGCCAGAATTATATTTTCGGCATTTTTGCCGGCACTTTTAATTTGTGCCAAAACTTTCTTTTTATCAGGCATTGTCTGATAATCGGGCTTAAAATCTTTTTCTAAATCAACCCCGAGCTTTGATTTTGGCAAATCCATAACATGCCCCATCGAAGCGATGATTTCATAGTCCTTACCCAAAAACTTTCCAATTGTTTTTGCCTTAGTTGGAGACTCTACAATTACAAGATTCTTCATGAACTCTTTTTACTCTAAAGAAGTATACACGGCCTGTCAAGCCCCCTTTCACCAAGGCTTCTAGGGGCGAGACCCCTCAACAAACGCTCTTTGAGCCGTGTTCGAATAGAACTGACCTGCCCGCAATGCTTCGCATAGCGAGGCGGGCGGGAAAGGCGAAAAGTAAGTTGTGTGGGATCAAGAGGCAGCGGGTATTGAGAATACTGAATTTGAGTTTTTTATTAACCCTTTTATTTCCATAACCGAAAGTAAACTGCCTACTTTTGAGGAATTCATATTCATTTTCCTGACAATCTGATCAAAACCTAAAGACTCATTTTCTAAAAGGAGTAGTATTTTTCCTTCGTCTTTATTTACGCCTTTTATCCCGCGAAGCCTTGGCGAAGTGGGACTAATTCTTAATTCATAATTCTTAATTCCTAATTCTTTACTTATATCCTCTCCCGACGTTACTAATTTGGCTCCTTTTTCAATTAACTTAAGAGGTGCAACAGACAAACTTGAAGTAATCGGCCCCGGAACTGCAAATACTTTTCGGTTAAACTTAAAAGCATAATCTGCCGTAATTAAACTGCCGCTGTCTTTTGCCCCCTCTGTAACTAAAACACCGAGCGACAAACCTGCAATGATCCTGTTTCTCGACGGAAATGAGCCTAGGGTCGGACCCTGTCCCAAAGGAAATTCGGAAACTATAACTCCGTTGCCATTCAAAATTTTATCGTAAAGGTTTTCGTTAGAAGTTGGAAAACAAAGGTCTACACCATTTCCTAAAACTGCAATTGTTTTGCCCCCAGCCTCAATTGCGCTTGATGAAGCGACGGCATCAACTCCCATCGCTAAGCCCGAAACAACAGTAAAACCGTTTGACGCTAACTCTAAAGAAAAAAGTTTAGTTACTTCTCTTCCGTAATTTGTGATCCTGCGTGTTCCGACAATTCCTATTGTCTTCTCTAGATTCACACTTTTAGTATCGCCTTTTACATATAAAACAATCGGCGGATTTGGAATTTCTCTTAGAAGTTGCGGATAGTTTTTATCGCAAAGAGCGATAAACGAAGCTTTTTTCTGCTTTAATCTTTCTAAATAGTTTTTAATATCCAAATCGCTTCTTGCCTTTTCAAATTTTTGAATCAGCTTATCGCCTAAGCCAACCTCTTTGAACTCTCTTGAACTTGCGTTCCAAGCTTTTTCGGCGCTTTCGAAGTGTTTTAATAATAAGTTAAAAGTCTTCGGCCCGATTCCATTTACCAAACTAAAAGTTAAATAGAAATTACGCTCGTCCATAAAATATATAGTATGAATTATTAAGCAAATAGTAAAGCCTACGCTTGATTTTTTCTTCAATTTATCCTATAATATTATCCTTATGAGCATAGAAGCACGCTGTCTAGCAAAAGCAGAAACACTAATGGCACAAAAACCCGGATGGATTGATTTTTTACCCGCAGACCCGACAAATATAGCTTTGGAATATATACCTTATTCTTCAAGTCCCAACGGAGAATACTCTGTTGTAATTTCAAAGCCAATCGCAATACCTGGAGAAGCTGAAACGATAGAACAAATTACAGTATCCGAACAAGAAATAGAGGATGCGGCAAGCTGGTTAAGTAACGCTTATTCTAAATTTATAGACCAGCACGACGATGAAGGTCATTCTTTAAGGCTTACTGCGGTAAGACACGTTATTACCGATGTAGATTCTGCAAGGACAAGGAGTAATCCCGTTTTGGCTTTTGCAAGACAGAATTTTAAGGCTCAACTTGCGCAAATCGCACAATCACAGTCCTAAATTACCTGCTAAACCAGTTTTCTAAAATCTTTTTGGCAATTGGAGCGGCAATATTACTTCCTTCTCCGCTTTCTTCTGATAAAACAGTTACTATAATTTCTGGATTGTAGGCAGGGGCAAAAAGCGTAATCCAGGCATGAGGTTTAGTATCGGGCCCTCCATGTTCGGCAGTGCCGGTTTTACAGGCAATTGTTATTTTTACCATTTTTGCACTTCCTGATGCTTCTTCAAGTATAAAATTTTTTCTATCTATTGAATTTTTTCCGCCCGAGGCGGACCAGCCTTTGGCTGGAATTTTTAAGTTGAACAGAGGCCACGCTACACCACCCGGAGCACAAGACTCTACCATACCCTGCCTTATCAAATCCACATTTTTTTCGCTTAATAAATTTTGACTTTTAACTTTTAACTTTTGATTTTTGAACAAATGCGGGGCATACAATGTCCCGCTATTTGCGACAACTTGTGTCCAGCCGTTTACCTGAAGAGGAGTTGTTAAAAGAAATCCCTGGCCTATTCCGTAATTGTAAGTATCTCCTAAATACCAAGGCTCGCCTGTTGTTTTCTCTTTCCATTCCGGCGTTGGAACAAGACCCGCTGCTTCCCCTTGCAAATCTATGCCAAGTGCTTTCCCCAAACCAAATTT
>CAYIOB010000067.1:0-4020 GCA_964364925.1 uncultured Gammaproteobacteria bacterium | reverse complement strand
TGGTACAGGTGAATATCAGCTAAGAGATTCTTATGCCGCACTTTTTGACGCCATAGATCATGCAGGATGGAAGCAGGGTATAAAGGTTAAAACCAGGTGGGTTGATGCCGAAAAAGTCGAGTCCTCCGTCGCTAAAGCTTTGGCGGATAAAAAAGACATTAATAATGCTGTTCATGAAATTTTAGGAGAGCCCAACGGAATTATCGTTCCGATAGGTTGGGGAGAAAGAGGAGCGGAGGGAATGATTGCCGCTGCTTCCTACGCTAGAAAAAACAAAATTCCATACCTTGGGCTTTGTTACGGGATGCAACTTGCAGTTGTGGCTTTTGCCAGAGACGTACTTAATTTAAAAGACGCAGATACGGAAGAAAATAAGAAAACAAAGCATACCGTAATACACGTTATCCCAAACCAGAAGCAGCTTTTAAAAAAAAGAGCCTATGGCGGAACGATGAGACTTGGTGGTTGGGACGCAATTATAAAAAAAGGTACGCAAACTTACGATATATACGACAAATATAATGGTTTTAAAAATAAAAACAAGGCTTTAGCCAGCGAGAGACACAGGCATAGGTATGAATTTAACAATGAATTTGCAAAAGAATTTGAGAATAAAGGTTTAATAATAAGCGCCAGGTCTGTTGTTGAAAACCTAACAGAAATAGTTGAGCTTCCTAAGGAAATTCATCCTTTTTATTTTGGTACACAAGGTCACCCCGAGTATAAAAGCAGGCCTTTGTTTCCCCATCCAATATTTTTGGCATTCATTAACGCCTGCAAATAATTCTATTGAGATGTTAATTAAATTACGCTATAATACTGTATTGTTATGATAACTGGCATTAACTTTGTTCCCGGCGATATCGTTCGAGTTCACCAAAAAATTAAAGAAGGAGGAAAAACAAGAATTCAAGTTTTTGAAGGAGTTGTAATAAAGATTAAAGGCAGAGATGTAAACAAATCCTTTACCGTTAGAAAAACCGTGGGAAGCATTGCTGTAGAAAGAATATTTCCGGTTAATACTCCTAATATTGATAAAGTAGAAGTTAAAGGACACTTAAAGGAGAAAGTAAGAAGGGCAAAACTTTATTACCTCAGGGAAAAAAAGAATAATTAAGCTTTTAAAATGTTTATTTCTAATCCCACTGCCAAACTTGGAGAAGAAATTGCTACAAATTACCTCAAAAACAAAGGCTACAAAATAATTGAAAGAAATTTTCGCAAAGGCTACGGAGAAATAGATATCATTTGCATTAAAGACAATACTTTAGTTTTCATTGAAGTAAAAACAAGAACGTCAGACATATACGGAGGAGCAATTGAATCAATTGCGTATTATAAGATAAAAAGCCTAATTAAAACTGCGCAATTTTACAAAATGCTCCATTCAAAATTACCTGAAGCTTTGCGTATAGATGCAATCTTAATCGACTTAAATTCTAACAATGAAATGGCAAATCTCGAACACGTAGAAAACATCACTGCTTAAGAAGTTTTATCTGGTCTCGTAAAATTGTTGCGGTTTCAAAGTCCAGCTCTTTTGCGGCTTCACGCATTTCTTTAGATAGTCTTTTAATTAATTTTTCTTTATCGTCCGGTAAAAGAACTTCTTTTTTAGAAAGCGTCAGCAAATAATTTATTTCCTCCTGACGCTGGTCCTGTTCAATCAATTTTGTTCTGATAATTTTTTCAATGGTTTTTGGAGTTATATTGTGTTTCTTATTGTAAGCAAGCTGAATCCCACGTCTTCTTTCAACTTCGTCAATTGCCGCCTTCATAGAACCTGTCATATTGTCGGCATACATAATAACTTGTGAATCTATGTTCCTGGCCGCTCTTCCCATGGTTTGAATTAAAGAAGTACGGCTTCGTAAAAATCCCTCCTTATCAGCGTCTAAAATCGCAACAAGAGCGACTTCTGGCAAATCCAAACCTTCCCTTAAAAGGTTAATTCCGACTAAAACATCGTATTCTCCATGCCTTAGCCTATCTAAAACGTCCTGTCTTTTTAGGGTTTCAATATCCGAATGAAGATATGAAACTTTTATATCTCTTTCCTCAAGGTACGAAGACAAGTCTTCCGCCATTCTTTTAGTAAGAGTGGTAACTAAAGCTCTTTGCTTTTTCCCAACTCTCTTTTCAATTTCCTTTATTAAGTCTTCAACTTGTCCTTTTGTCGGCTTGACGACAACTTTAGGGTCTGCGAGCCCGGTTGGTCTTATCAATTGCTCAACGACAGCGTTATTCTCTTTGGCCAAACTAATTTCGTATTCATCGGGAGTTGCACTTACATAAACAACCCGATTAACTTTTCGCATAAATTCTTCAAACCTTAGAGGCCTATTATCAAGTGCCGAAGGAAGTCTGAAACCGTAATCAATTAATGTTTGCTTGCGGCTTCTGTCTCCGTTATACATCCCGCGGATTTGCGGAATTGTAATGTGAGACTCGTCAATAATCGTCAGCCAATCGGAAGCGCAGGCATCAAAATAATTCAGAAGAGAGTAGGGGGGCTGTCCCGGTTTTCTGCCGTCAAAATATCTTGAGTAGTTTTCGATTCCGTTAACAAACCCTAATTCCTGAATCATCTCCAAGTCATAAGTTGTTCTTTGGTTTAACCTGTGCGCTTCAAGCACTTTCCCTTGATTTTTAAGTTCACCGACTCTATTTGCCAGGTCTTTCTTAATTTGCGTGAATACATCTTGGTAAGTAATGGGATCTGTCATGTAATGTTTTGCAGGGTATATTACCGTAGAATCGAGCATTTTATGCGGGTTTCCGGTTAAAGCATCAAATTCAACTATTTTTTTTATTTTCCCGTTTGTTATGGAAATTCTTATACCTGAATCTAAATATGCCGGAAATAAGTCTATGTCTTCACCTCTAATTCTAAAACTTCCCCTTTCAAAAGCATAATCGTTTCTTTCGTATTGCAAATCGGTAAGCCGCAATAGAATAGCTTTCTGATCAAGTTTAACGCCTGTTTTAAGCTCAAGAACAAATTTTCCGTACTCAATTGGGGAACCAAGATTGTAAATACAGGAAACGCTGGCTACAACTATAACATCCTTTCTTGTTAGAAGGTTTGTAGTTGCAGAAAGTCTAAGTTTATCTATTTCCTCATTTATCTCAACCTCTTTTTCTATATAAGTATCGCTTTGGGGGATATAGGCTTCGGGCTGATAGTAATCATAATAAGAAACAAAATAGCAAACGGCGTTGTTGGGAAAAAAATCCCTAAATTCCTGATAAAGCTGGGCGGCCAGGGTTTTATTGTGAGAAATAACCAAGGTTGGTTTCTGAACTTTTTCAATAACATTTGCCATGGTAAAGGTTTTTCCGCTTCCCGTAACCCCCAAAAGAACCTGATTTTTGTAGTTATTCAAAAGTCCTTTGGTAAGTTTTTCTATGGCCTGGGGCTGGTCCCCTGTAGGCTTAAAATCTGAAACTAACTTAAATTTCATAGTTTATTATTTTATCATAAATGGAGTTATTGACTCAGTTTGTATTAAAATGTGGTATTGACATTATTCTACTATTTTTCGTATAAAATATACATACACATAAAAACTTATGCCCGGAGTATTATATAAAAAAGAAAGAGAAGTTTTAGAGTTCCTTGCCCAGTTCCAAAGGCAGTACGGTTATTCCCCAACGCTTGCCGAAATAGCAAAAGCAACCAGCCACAAAAGCAATTCCACGGTACACACACTAATAAAGTCCTTGGTAGAAAAAGGGTATATTAAAAAAGTAGAAGGGAATACAAGGGTTCTTAAGATTATTGATGAAAAAGTAACTTTATCTATGCTGGGAAGCCAACCGGCAATAGAACTTCCCCTGATGGGCTTTATCGCCGCCGGAATGCCTCTGGAACCGCATACAGACCCCAACGCTTCGATATTTGTTTCCGCAACGATGATTACCGGTGCAAAGACTGCTTACTCATTACAGGTCAAGGGAAACTCAATGATTGAGGAGGGGATACTTGATGGAGATTATGTGGTTATAGAAAGAGTAAGC
>CAYIOB010000066.1:0-4034 GCA_964364925.1 uncultured Gammaproteobacteria bacterium | reverse complement strand
ATGAATTAGACGGCGTAATTCATTTTGCAGGGTCTATTTCAATTGAGGAGTCTACGAAAAATCCCTATATTTATTTTCATAATAATGATTTTGCCTCGCTTAATATTTTGGAGGAGATGGTAAAAACAAAAACAGATAATTTTATTTTTTCTTCTTCCGCAGGAGTGTATGGGAATCCTGTTCAAATTCCAATTTCCGAGAATCATCCAACACACCCGGAAAACCCGTATGGAGAAGGTAAATTAATGGTGGAAAAATTAATGGCTTGGTATCAAAAGACGCATGGTTTAAGCAGCGTTGCTTTAAGATATTTTAACGCCGCTGGTGCAGCATTAGATGGTTCAATGGGTGAAAATCATAATCCCGAGAGCCATATTATTCCAAATATTATTAGGGCGATGCTAAAAGGAGAAAGTTTTAAATTGTTCGGAACAGATTATAAAACAAAAGACGGAACTTGCGTAAGGGATTATATTCATGTTTTGGATTTGGTTGATGCGCATGCTCTGGCAATTGAAAAACTTGCAAAAAATAAAGGGATGTATGTCTATAATGTAGGGACAGGCAATGAATATTCAAATAGACAAGTTTTACTGATGGTAGAAAAGGTTTCTGGTCAAAAAGTCAATGTTTTGGAATCTGAAAGACGCTTAGGAGATGCAGATGAATTGGTAGCTGATACTTCAAAAATAAAATCCGAACTTAATTTTAGTCCAAAATACTCGGATTTGGAAACTATTGTTAAGACTGCCTGGAAATGGCATTCTAATAATGAAAAACATTTATAATTCCGTTTTTCTTTTCCTGGCAATCATTCTAATTCTTGTTTTTCCATATCCAACATACTCCGCCTACGTTCTACCTTATCCCTCCGTAATGCCGGGTGGTTTTTCATATAAACTGCACTCCTTGTATGAAAATTTAAGTAAGTATTGGTATTTTGGAAATTTCGGTCAATTTACATATAATCTTAAAGAATCGGATAAATATTTGGTTGAAGCAAAAACATTATTTGAATATAACCAGTATCTGCTAGGGTTTAGCGCTCTTGAAAAGTCCGATACATATTTTATAAACACCTTGCCAAATCTTATAAAGGCGCAAAACAAGGGGGAAAATATATCTACGTACAGACAGCTTCTTGGGGAAGCTGCCCAAAAACACGTAGAGGTTTTGACAAAATTAAAACAAGAGGTTCCCGATAGCTTTACCTGGACACCCGAGAAATCTTTGCCTACGCACCTAAGCCTTAAAAGCGCTATAGATAATTCGATTAAAATAAGGGATAAATTCCTATGAAAAAAATAATTCTTGGAGCGTATACATTATTTTTAATTTTTATAACTGTATTTTCTTACCTTTTTATAGACCCTAACTTAATTTATCTTAAGCAGATTTTTACAGGTTTTGCTTTTACCCAAAGGCTTATGGTTACAGCAATTTACTTTTTAGTTATTGTTGCGTTCTTTGCGTTTTATTTAATATTTTTAAATTTTTTCAGGGGAAAATTTTTTACTTTCAGGGAGTTCAAGTTTATTATTGGAATAACGGCTTTAATTTTATTTTTTTCTTATCCCGCAACGGTTTCTTACGACATTTTTAACTATTTAGCAACAGCAAAGGTTCTCTTTTTATACCACGAAAACCCATATCTGATTATGCCCATCCAATTTACCGGTGACCCGATATTGCTTTTTATGCACGCCGCAAACAAAACAGCTCTGTACGGTCCCTTTTGGATTTTACTAACGGGAATTCCTTATTTTTTGGGTTTTGGGAATTTTCTTATTACACTTTTTTCATTCAAATTTTTTACTACTATCTTTTACCTGACTACTGTAGTTACTCTCTACAGAATGTCTAAAAATATTTACCTTACCGCTTTTTTTGCCCTAAATCCTTTGGTAATCTTGGAAATTTTGGTGAGCGGACATAATGATATTGCTATGATGTTTTTTGCTCTTTTGTCCATTTACTTCCTTAAGGAAAGAAAACTTATTCTTTTTTCCGTTTTCATTCTGCTATCAGTTTTGATAAAATTTGCAACTTTATTTTTGCTTCCGGTTTTTGCATACGTCCTTTTTAATTACTTCAGGAATAAAAAAATAAATTGGGAAAAAATTTATTATTTATCTTCACTTTTTATGCTATTCATTTTCTTTTTGTCCCCCATAAGGGAGGAGATATACCCATGGTACGCAATTTGGTTTTTGGTTTTTGTCCCACTGATACAGGACCGTTTAATAAAGTACATTTATCTTACTTTTTCATTCAGCTTGCTTTTGCGCGATCTGCCTTTTATGCTCATAGGAACTTATTTCGGTCCAACCCCAATGCTTAAATTAGCTTTTACTTTTGTACCGGTTGCGGCCGCAACAATTTATATTGGTTTTAAATATTTATGGCCAAAGTTTCAATACCGCTAATAGTTGTTTTATCTTTTGCATTTATTGCCGGATTTGCCCTGTTGTACAAGGGTTTGCCTCCTACGCATGACGGGGAATACCATGTTGTAAGGTTTATAGAATTTGATAAAACTTTCAGGGGTGGAAGTTTGTACCCTAGGTGGGCTCCCGATTTAAACTACGGATACGGAGTACCTTTATTTAATTATGTTTATCCCTTGCCAAACTATTTCTCCTCTTTTCTCCATATTTTCGGAATAAGCTTTATAGATGCATTTAAATTTAATTTTTTTACCGCAATTCTTTTGGCAGGATTATTTTTCTACCTTTGGACAAAGTCTTTTTTTGAAGAGAAAGGGGCAGTGGCGGGGGCTGTCTTCTATCTTTTTTCCCCTTATATGTTTGTTGATACTTACATAAGGGGTTCGGTCGGGGAAGTTTGGGCCCTTGCTCTTTTTCCTGCCTTTCTTTGGACAGTTACAGAGCTTATTTATAAGAATAAGAAAGTATTCTTACCGGTTTCAATTTTTTTTTTAGCTCTCATAATTTTTTCCCATAATATTCTGGCTTTAATGTTTTTCCCTTTTGCTATTTTTTATTCTTTCCTTCTGATTTCTATTTCAAAACAGAGAAAGAAATTAATCATTAGTCTTTTATTACTAATCATTCTGGGACTTGGCCTTTCCGCAGTTTTCTGGCTGCCTGCCCTTTCGGAAACAAAATATACCGTGGGTCTTCAAATATTTAATTACAAAAATAATTTTCCCGATTTTTACCAATTACTTTTTCCCTCCTGGGGTTCGGGATTTTTCGGGGGAACAATGGAAAACCAGATGTCGGTACAGATAGGAGTTGCAAATTTTCTGGTTTTATTTATAAGCATTATAGTTTTTATTAAACTTTTTAAAAAAAAAGATTACAGGGCAAAACTTATCGGATTTTTCCTTGTATCATTTTTTGCAGTAACATTTTTAATGCTAAGGTTTTCTTTGCCGGTTTGGGAAAAAGTTCCCCTTATGAATTATTTTCAGTTCCCGTGGAGATTTTTAAGTTTAACAATCCTGATTTGTTCATTTCTGGCTGCGGGAATTTTTTCCGTTGTTAAGAAAAAACTCTTCTTCATTGCAATGCTTTTTCTACCCGTTGCTTTGGCTTTTAACTATGCGCATCCGGCTTATTACATGGACAGGACAGACATTTATTACGCTACAAAGCCAAATTTTATTGACGGTACCAACAGTATAGGAAATTCTTTTAATACACTTTGGTTTAATGCAAAACCTGTGAGAATTACTTCAAAAACACAGGAGAATAAAGATATCGTTATAAATAAAGTGAGTATTGAACCATCAAATTACGAATTTAAAATTACAGTCTCAAAGCGATCAGCCCTAACTGTTAATACAGCATATTTTCCCGGTTGGGAAGCTAAAATAGACGCTAAAGCCATTCAAGTCCAGAAAAACAGGGAAGGGCTTATTACATTTTCTGTACCTGAAGGCAAACATTCTGTTGAGGTAAGTTTTAGCGATACTCCAATCAGAAAAGCTTCGTCTTTAATTTCTATACTTTCTTTTATATTGGTTGTTACACTATTTTTTAAAACTTGGTATATTAGAGAAAGACAAT
>CAYIOB010000065.1:0-4338 GCA_964364925.1 uncultured Gammaproteobacteria bacterium | reverse complement strand
ATTACAATACAGGCGACATTATTGCTTTTAGGTCCCAAAAGAATTCAAAAACTATAGTAACCCACAGAATTGTGGGTGTGGAAGCAGGCAAAGATGGCGTTTTTTACCAAACAAAAGGAGACGCAAATAATTCTGCCGATGGCTGGTCGGTTAGTCAGCAAAATATTTTAGGAAAAGTTTATTTCATCCTGCCTTACCTAGGATTTCTTCTGGCATTTGCAAAATCGGATTTAGGTCTCCCACTACTTATAATTTTTCCGGCAGCGCTGGTTATATTAATAGAGATTGTAAGCATTATTAAAGAGATACGCAAAAAAAGGAAGGAAAATTTTGAGATTCGCTACATAAGGCTTACCCATGAGTCTATATTTGACAGGTTTAGAGTAAAAAGGTTTAATTTGTCCGGACTTAAAGTTTTAATCCCAATCCTGGCTTTTAGTTTAGTTGTCCCTTTTGCTCTTGCATTTTCAAACGACACGGAAACAAGTGCCGGAAACGTTTTCACCGCCGCCGAAGTTTTTCCTTCGCCCAGTGTATCTCCAACTCCTACTCCGGCAACCAGCGATCTTTTTGTAAGCAACGGTTTTACCTGTCCCGGTGGTGCAGCGGATACATTGGTGAATAAAGGCAGCGTGACGATAGCAAAAAACGGAGATTTAGATATTTTAGTAACACTAACGGGAGCTTTACCAAATACAAGTTACGACCTTTGGGTTAATCAAGATCCCGGCGCCTGTCCGCTATCCTCACCCACTGTTTCCTCGTTTATTACAACAAACGGAAGCGGAGACGGAACTAATTCTCTAATTGGTCATGAATTGGTAGGAAGCGCAACAAATTTCTGGGTTAGCATGGTTGGCGGAACAGATGTTTTAAGAAGTACGGCTGTAAGTTTTTAGTATGAAAAAACGACTATTATCACTTTTTTCTTTAATTTTAATATTAGCCTTAATGATTTACAGTAACGGGCTTGGGTTTTTTGATAAAAAAACAGCTTATGCTGTTGGAGACCTAAATGTTATCTGGGGAGTGCCCGATGGCGATCCAATCTTTGTTGTTGACAATATGCTGCCCGGAGACACAGAAGACCGAGATGTTGATGTTGTAAACGGCGGGACAGTTCCAAGAGATGTCGGCATAAGAGGCGTTAAGACCCAAGAGATTGCGAGCTTTGCCGCAGTTTTGGATTTTGTAATTTCCGAAAATGGAACGGCTCTTTACGGCGGGACAAGCCCAACAGGCCCAAAAACACTCCAAGAGTTCTTTGCAGAAAGCGGCGGTCCAAATGGACTTTTTCTTTCAACAGTTAATAATAGTGATTCTACAACCTACAACTTTAAAGCCACTTTTCCTTCCGGCTCAGGCAATGAATTTCAGCAAGCATTAGTAGTCTTTGATCTTATCATAGGTATTTCAATTGACATACCCGCGGAGTGTGAAGGAATAGACCTTTCGCCCAACCCAATAATAGGAACCGCGCAGGCAGAGACGCTCATAGGAACCGAGGGAAACGACCTTATCATGGGACTTGAAGGATCCGATATCATCCATGGTAATGGCGGACATGATTGTATTCTTGGAGGGAGAGGAGCTGAAAATTCGATTTTTGGCGGAGAAGGTAATGATGTTATTTTTGGCAACGAAGGAGCCGACTCTATCTACGGGGAGGACGGCGATGATCTGATAATTGGAGGGTTGGGGGCAGATACTTTGCGCGGTGGAAATGGAAACGATCATTTGATTGGTAATGAAAGCGCGGATTTACTTGAAGGAGGCAACGACAATGATCTTCTTGAGGGAAACGATAGTTCCGACACCCTGGATGGAGAGGCAGGCGACGATATTATAATAGGCGGATTAGGAATAGATAGCGCCAACGGCGGCCTTAATATAGACACTTGTGATGCTGAAACAGAAGTTAGCTGTGAATTATGAACTATGAGTAAAGGAAGACGTCCACCATTTTTTACTTTTCGCCTTACCTACTATTCGTAGCGCGGCTCTAAGTGCAAAATTCGGCGGACCTAAGAAATTCTAAAACTCATGAAATTCGTTAAGAATTTCTAAGGAAGGGGGTGAATAAAATGGAATTTAAAAAAAGATTAGCAACAGGACTTACTATTGGTTCTCTTCTGGCTTCGGCTCTAATGCCGGGAGCTGCGTTTGCAGACGTAAGCGTTGATATTTCGGGAAACGGCAGTAGTTCAAATAACAGCGTGAACGTCAGTTCGGACAGTTCAACAACAGTTGTTCAGAGTAACAACACTAATGTAACAATAAATGTGTCTTCATCGGCAAAAACAGGTAACAATACCGCAAACAGCAATACCGGCGGAAATGTTACAATCGACACCGGAAACGCAAACTCCACGGTAAACATTACCGTAGACGGAAGTTTTAATGAGGCCAACGTAACGCTCTGTCCATGCAACAGTACAGTCAATCTTACTGTGTCTGGAAATGGAGTTGGTTCGACTAACAATGTTACATCGAACACGATAAGTCCAACAACCGTTCTTCAGGATAATACAACAAGGGTAAGAGTAAAAAAGGCAAGATCCAGAGCAAGAACCGGCAATAATACTGCCAATAATAATACCAACGGTACAGTAAATATAACGACTGGAAATAGCACCTCCAACGTAACAGCTAATGTTACTGCGCCATCTAACACACTAAATGTTACTCCGTAACGTTTTTAGAGTGTTTACTTGTTTGAAAGAAGCCCTGCAGAAACGCAGGGCTTCTTTATGAATACTTTAGCCTTACACCTGAAAGGTGTAACCTCAAATGCTATCAATCAATTGATGTTTAATCAATTCTAAACTTTTACCATAGTCAATCTGATCTTCTAAAAACTGATTATATTGTTCCTTGGAGGCGAAGAAACTTAGAATCTCACTGGTAGAACAAAAACCATTAATTCCTTGTACGTATTCAGGGTAGGAAGACCAAGGGTATTTATCTATTCTTTTTGCCAATAATGAAACAACGGGGTTAAGATGAATGTAGCGAGACAAGTGAATAAATTGCTCATCAGTCTCAACTCTAACAGCTTTAAACACTCCCTGTAATAGAGGGCCGACACGCTTATATTTAGTATTAAAATACTTTGTGTAACTATTTGACAGTTGACTCATAAAAACAGAAATCCCATTTTCTTTCAATTGACGTACTAAAAAATGAAAGTGGTTTGGCATGAAACAATAACAAAAAATCTCAACCAATTTACTTTTCGATTTTGGTTTAAAAGAATCCAGATTAAATTTAGATAAGTTAGAAAATCTTGGCTTTGGTCCTTGAAACTGATAGTAGTGGGAGGTGTGTTTAAATCTAGAATAGTCTCTTAGTTGTAGATAAATTGTTCGTTTATCACTGCCTCGATTAAAAATATGATAAACTTCCCCATTAGTTAAAGAAATATTTCTTCCCGGCATTATTATTAGCTTACCCTTGCACCTTTCAGGTGTCAAGAGATGGTAAGGTAGTGTCGGGAATTTAATTCGTGGGGTCTGCCCCGAGTTCCCCCGATTAAACCCCGATTTAATCGGGGTCGGCAAAGATAAGAAGCCTTTTTAAATCAGTGCCTATTGGCGTACAGGTTTGCAGAATTAACTGGTTTCTTGTAAGGTCTTTTAGAAAAGAAATTTCTGTTGGCCATACTTCTTTTTTTTCTCTTACTTTGTATTTTAGTTTCTTTCCGTCTTTTACTATAATAATTTCATCTCCTTTTTTAAGTTCCCCGAGCCGGAAAAACACAGTATTGTATCTTGAAATTTCCCAAGGAGGACCGGAAGAATGTGCAAAAAGAAAACTTGTGCCTTTCTCTCCCGGTAGGGAAGTATTTTTTGCGTGAGCCACTCCTTTTTTCAGTTTCTGCCTGTACTCTTTGGGATCCCATTGGTTAACATCTAGTATTATTGGAGCTTGTGCACTAATTTTTGGTATTTGAATAAAATATCCTTTAGCGTTAAGGTTTGCATTTATTTTGGGAGGGTTTAAATAAAGGTTAATAAAAGGATAATAAGTAAAAAAAAGTACAGCCAAAGATAAGACTATAAATGCGTTTCCGAGGTAAAACCTAAGGTTAAATTGATTCCTATTTGCCTTTGGCTTAGATTTTTTCCCGATGGTAGTTTCCATTCGGGATCCCGCACGAATGGAATTCGTCGGGAGATTTTTTTTATTAATTTTTTTCATCGGTTTATTTTCTAAGAGTTGGAGGCGGAAGTCAAGGGGGGTGTTAAGCTCGCAGGAATGCGGGAGGAGAGTTGCCCGAGGACAAGCGCAGATACCAACCCATTAGAAACATCATTATTCCTGCCAATGTTATTAAAT
>CAYIOB010000064.1:0-4364 GCA_964364925.1 uncultured Gammaproteobacteria bacterium | reverse complement strand
CCCTGAATGCAAAGCCAGTATTGCAGAACCGCTATCATAGACACCTTTGAAATAAAGCAATATTTCAAGCTCGCTAAGCAGCTTCTCCGCTTCTTTTTCTTTGTTGCCGTCTATTAATTCCTGTAATTTTTCAATCTTTATAATTTCGTCCTGAAGGTTTGATAATTCCTTCATTTTTAGCGCCGCAGTTTTGTGATCCTGCCAAAAAAAAGGATGCGAACTTTCTGCCTCAATAGTTCTTATTTGTTTTCTTTTTTCGTCGGCATTAAGCGCAGATAATAATTTTTCTGTTCTGGTTTTTAATTCGTTCATATTTATAATCCGTTACAGATTTGATCACAAAAACCTTTTGCCTTATCCTTGGGAAGATTTTGAATAGACTTTATATCGTCTATTACTTTTTGAATCTGAGGCGAAGAAGTTGCCACTTCGGCAAGATTTATACCGGATGCTTCCTGTTTTATGGCGTTAAGCTGATCCGTAATATTTGTTTTTAAATTAGAAGCTGTATTATCTTGACTTGAAGAATTTACATTTGTACTTACTCCTTCAACAGACTTTGCTTTTTTTGAGACAGGTTCCGGCGCCAAATCTTGATTTTTGTCCAAAGCCAAAACCTTAAAAGCCGCTAAGCCCGCGATTAATATTGCCAGAACAGTTAAAGCAAAAAAAATTCTTTTCTTGTTCCAAGATTCCTCTATCGGTTTTAGCTCTTTCATGAGGTTATTGTAGGCTATGACAGTTTCTTTTGCAAACCAAGTCAGACTTGTCAAACCAAAAATTATGTTACAATTTAAAAGTGAATTACCTAGACGCAATAATCCTTTCTGTTGTTGAAGGCATAACGGAATTTTTACCAATTTCCTCAACTGGACACATGATTTTAGCATCGGATATTTTAAAAATCGCTCAAACTGGTTTTGTAAAAGATTTTGAAATAATCATTCAATTGGGGGCCATTTTTGCTATTGTTTTTTTATACTGGCAAAAGGTTTTAAAAAGTAAGGATGCCTGGATTAGGATACTGATTGCTTTTATTCCGACAGGAATAATAGGTTTTTTGCTTTTTAAAATAATTAAAACGTTTCTCTTGGGAAATACCTACATAACGCTTGTTGCGCTTTTGACAGGAGGAGTTATCTTAATAATTCTTGAACTCGTCTATAAAGAAAAAGAGCACCATGTTGAAGAAATTGAAAAAATAAGCTTTAAAAATGCATTTTTAATAGGCACTTTTCAATCTATCGCCGTAATACCCGGAATTTCGCGTTCGGCGGCAACTATTATTGCGGGTTTGTTTTTAGGAACAAAAAGAAAAGCGGCAACAGAATTCTCTTTTTTACTTGCCATTCCCACGATGCTTGCGGCATCTGCGCTGGATCTGGTTAAAAGCGATTTTTCTTATAGCCTAAACGAATATTCAATTTTAGCAGTTGGATTTTTAACAGCCTTTATAGTTGCCGCAATAACTGTTAAACTATTTGTTAGGTACGTAGAAACCCATACTTTTATTTCCTTTGGAATATACAGAATTGTTGCGGCAATTCTATTCTGGATAATTATAATAAAATAATATGAATTTAAAAAATCTGCAGGAAAAACTTTCTGTTCTTAACGAAAAAACAAAACCTCATTACAAGCTTTACACGCAAGAAGAAAAAGAGATTTTAACAAAAACCGTAAAGTTAAACGAAGAAGTAGGAGAACTTTGTAACGATATTCTTGGTATATTAAAGCTTCAGAGGAAAGCAAAAATGAAAAATTTTGATAAAAGAAATATTTATCAGGAATTTGCCGACGTAATAATAACCACTATTCAGCTTGCGCAAACAGCAGGCGTTGATATTGAAAGAGCAGTAGAAGACAAACTTAAAAAAATTGAGGATAGATATATGCAGGAAGGGAAGTCTTAGTGAACACCTTTAATAGGGTCTACAAAGTTGTCTGCAGGATTCCAAAAGGAAAAGTAACAACATATGGGGCTATTTCAAAAATTATTGGCGTGGATCCAAGAGTTGTCGGGTATGCGTTACATGTTAATAGAGATCCTAAAAATGTACCGTGCCATAGAGTAATAAATTCCAAAGGAAAAATTTCAAGCGGTTACGCTTTCGGCGGACCTGGAATACAAAGAAAAATGCTTGAAAAAGAAGGTGTGAAGTTTAATAAAGATGAAACTGTTGATTTAAAAAAATTTGATTTTTTTATTTCTTAATTTTTTTCGCTTTTTTTAAATCATCCAGCAGTTCTTTTTTTATAATGCTTATTGTTCTTTGAATTTTATCTTCTATATCAGAACTTGTTTCTTTTAAATGATTAAGTGTTTTTTCATGGTTGGAAGCCATTAAGTTCCTCAAAAATATTTTTTTATTTTCTTCGTCGAGTGTAGATAAAACAGTATTTATTACACTACTATGAATATTTGCTTCAACTAAAGATAATAAATGAATTCTTTCTTCGGGGGTTAAATCCAATTCCCCTAATTCCAATACAACATCTGTTGTTTCTACTAAATGAGCGTAAAAATGTTTGTATTTCATAAAAATTAAATTGATATCGGACCTAATGGTATTTTATCATCAATATCATCAATAAAAAAATATAATACCGGTCCCCTTTGCGAACCGTCATATCTTTCCAAATATGTCATTACTTCCGGCGAACCTCCCAAGCTTTTTCCTGTCCATTTTGCAGGACCTGCATCGCCAACCACGACAACCATGGCTTTTCCGTTTTGCGGATTAACAACCAACATTTTTCTATATTTAAAAAAATCAATATATTCTTTAACGTGATCTTTAAATCCGGGAGCTAAAAATGTTTGCACCGCAATATAATATTTTTCCCTGTCGATATCTTTTTGAATCATTGTATCAGAAGTATCGGCAAAGTATCGCCATGCTCCTAGGCCCGGGGCCATTCCGTATTTCCAATATTTTTGCGCGTTTTCCGCAGTCTCAAAGTGGGTAAGCATATTATCCCCCGGATATCTTGCTAAATGCTGCTCTTGTCCGATTAATCCGTAACTTGTGTTTAATCTCTTTCCTTCTAATTCGGGGGTAACTCTAAAGCCATAAGTTCTGGATAAGACTTCGCTAACACTTGCTTCTTCCGGTACTGTTAACGGCCGGACTTCCGCGGGTAAAACATTTTTAAGATCGTGAACTAAAAAAGTTTTTTTATCTATAGCTTTATTGATTTCTGCGCTGGCTGAAGAAAAAGCTGTTTGAATTTTAGGAACAATTGGAGAAGTCAATAAAAATATTCCGGCAAGTGTTCCTATCGTTAGCTGTCTTGAGTTATTGACGAACCATTCAAATGAATCTTTATGTTTATCAAAAATTTCTTTTTCAAGTTCCTTATGACGCTTTATCCAAACTGTTTTTAAATGTTCGTAGGTAAGATTCTTTTTCTTTCCTTTGGGCATACCTAAATCATAGCAAATTGAGGATTAGAATAAAAATTAATCCGGCCAGTGAATTTATAACCAGCCAAAAAGGAAATCTCGAATTATTTGTAAAAGGCCTTTGCTAGTCGCGGCACCCTGAACACCAGAAGTTGGCTGAATAGAAGATTCACTTGTTGGTGGTAAATAGTTATTGTTTGTGTCTGAACATTGACAACTTGTTCCTGTCCATGAACATCCTGGATACTTAGCACATTGAGTAGCCGGGTCTTCTTGAGCATAGCTTGGGTATGAGTATGGTTGCGAACTTGGCTGTGGATCATTCTGAACAGGATAATTACCACTGCATCTATCTGGATATTGCTTACAATACTCCTTAGGATTTACACTTCCCGAACACTTATCCGGATTTTCTTTGCAGAATTTTTCATAGTCTCCGCCTCCAAAGTTTCCCGAACACGCACAAGCATTATTTGTCCAAGAGCAATTTGGTGTTTTACTGCATATCTCTTGAGGATTATAGCTTGGGCCACCCTGCGATGCCCCAAATTGCCTGCATTCCTGTGGATTTTGTTCGCAATAGGAACGGCATGATGTCTCGCTATTACACCCACCAGGACCCTGAAAATTCCCACCAGCGGCAGAGGTGTATTGCGAACAGATTTGGTAGTTATTTGGATCCGAACAAAATGCTTTACAGGTTTCTTCTGTAGTGCATCCGCCAGGACCAACATGCTGTTCTCCACCACGAAGACCAACCTGTTTTGCAAAATCAGAACATTTTTGTCTATTTGCCTCTTGCTGGCAGAATGACGAGCAGGAGGCATAGGAATTACAACCAAGGACATCCTTTGCTTTTTCTAAAATCTGAGTTTTACTTGGGTCTTCTGTATGTCCCCCTTGTAAATTGTATTTTTTGGATCAAAAGCTCTAACGGCAGCCACATATTCATCATTAT
>CAYIOB010000063.1:0-4420 GCA_964364925.1 uncultured Gammaproteobacteria bacterium | reverse complement strand
AACGTAATCAACACCGTAAACGGCGGAACACATCTTACAGGCTTTCGGATGGCTCTGACCCGCGCCGTAAATGATTATGGAAAGAAAATCGGTTCATTTAAATCTGAGGAAGACTCAATCACAGGAGACGATACCAGAGAAGGATTAACTGCGGTTATTTATGTAAAAATGCCCCAGGATAAAATCCAGTTTGAAGGACAAACAAAAGGAAAACTGGGAAACGCAGAAATCCAGCCGGTTGTGCAAAGTATAGTTAAAGAAGGGTTAAGTACTTACTTTGAAGAAAACCCTGCAGACGGAAGAAGAATTCTCGAAAAAGTTTATTTGGCTGCAAGAGCGCGTCTTGCGGCAAAAGCGGCAAAAGAAGCGATTTTAAGAAAAGGCGCTTTGGAAGGCTCAACGCTTCCCGGAAAATTAGCCGACTGCCAGGAAAAAGATCCAAGCATTTCGGAGCTTTACTTGGTTGAGGGAGACTCAGCAGGAGGAAGCGCAAAGCAAGGACGGGACAGAAAATTCCAAGCCATTCTTCCTTTGAAAGGAAAAATTTTAAACACGGAAAGAGCCAGACTGGACAAGATAATCGAACACGAAGAAGTTAAAAATTTAATTATTGCTCTTGGAATGGGAATAGGGGAAACGATTAAATTTGAAAAATTAAGATATCACAGGATAATAATTATGACCGATGCGGATGTAGACGGGGAACATATCGAAACTTTAATTTTGACTTTTTTCTTTAGGCATTTACCGGAAATTATCAGACAAGGGTATCTTTATATCGCCCAACCCCCGCTTTATAAACTGCAATCCGGAAAAGATATGCAGTATGCTTATTCCGATGACGAGAAAGACACAATTATGAAAAGCATGACATCTGTAAATTCCAGAAACATTATCAATCTGCAAAGATACAAGGGTCTTGGAGAAATGAACCCCGAACAGCTTTGGGATACAACCATGAATCCCGTAAACAGAATCTTAAAACAGGTTAATATTGACGACGCCGAAGAAGCAGATGCTACTTTTACAATGCTGATGGGAGATGAAGTTCCGCCGCGAAAACACTTTATTCAAAGCAACGCGAGAAATGCTAATCTTGATGTTTAAAACCTTGATGCTGGACTCTAGAAACTTGAAGCTGGAATTTGAAACTAGAAAATAGAAGCTGGCTCAAACTTCTATCATCCAACTTCAAGATCTAATTTCCAGCTTCCAATGTCTACCATCAATCAATATTATGTTTAAAGACCCCATCTTAAATAAATTAGTAAAAAAATACGGAGCTCCGAATAATTTTAAAGACAGAACCGAGTTTTTGTACGAAGAACTGGTTGAGTCAATAATCGGACAGCAATTATCGGGTAAAGCAGCCGATACTATCTTTAAAAGATTTTTAGCGCTTTATAAAAACTCCAAATTCCCAACGCCCGAAGAACTTTTAGAAACAGACGTTGAAAAATTACGAAGCGCGGGAATGAGCTATTCAAAAGCATCATACATAAAAAATATCGCCCGGGCGTTCAAAAACGGAGACTTGGATATCAAGATATTAAGAAAAATGAGCGACGAAGATGTTAAAAAAGAACTGACGAAAATAAAAGGAGTAGGAAACTGGACGGCGGAAATGACTTTAATTTTTACCTTAAAAAGAGAAGATGTTTTTTCTTTGGGCGACGCGGGGTTAAGGCGGGCTATTAAAAATTTGTATAATTTAGAAAAGGATAAAGATATTTTAAAATTAACGGAAAAATGGAAACCGAAAAGAAGTTTTGCCTGTTGGTACCTTTGGAAGAGTCTGGACAACAATCCAATTATTTGATGCTAGACTGTAGAAACTGGAAGCTGGATTTTGAAGCTGGAATTTAGAAGTTAGATTTTCTAATTTCCATCCTCCAACTTCAAATTCTAACTTCTAGCATCCAATGTCTATCATCAACTCCCAGAATTTATTGCTTGAAAAGGCCGCCGAATTACCCTATAATTGATAGGCCTTGCCTGCCGGCAGGCAGGTTATTATGGACTTATCTTTTTTATTACAAAATGGATTATTAGTTTCCGTATCTGCCGGAATCCTCTCCATACTCTACGCCCTCTTCTTAAGCTACAGAGTTTTATCAAACGAAAGAGGAGATAAAAAAATGAATGACATTGCCGACGCAATCGCAGAAGGCGCAGCCGCATATATGAAAAGACAATATACCGTTGTTGCCGTAATCGGTGCCATCGTTTTTGCAATTTTATATTTTGTTTTTAATCCGATAACTGCAATTGGATTTGCAGTCGGCGCTGTTTTTAGTACCATCGCGGGAGTTGTAGGAATGTCTATTGCCGTCAGAAGCAATATCCGGACCGCTCAAGCCGCTAAAAAAGGCCTGGCTGCGGCATTTAATCTTGCTTTCCAAGGCGGAGCGGTAACAGGACTTATGGTTGCAGGACTTGCACTTTTGGCAGTTTCCGGATTTTATTTTGTTTTAGAAAGATATGCCCCGGGAAACCTCCAACCGTTAATTGCCTTAGGTTTCGGAGGAAGTTTGATTTCTGTTTTTGCAAGACTTGGTGGGGGAATATTTACAAAATCTGCCGATGTAGGAACAGACATGGTTGGAAAACTTGAAAAAGGAATTCCGGAAGACGATCCAAGAAATCCCGGAGTTATTGCAGATTTGGTAGGGGATAATGTCGGAGATGATGCCGGAATGGCAGCGGATTTATTTGAAACTTATGTAATTACAGCAGTTGCCGCAATGATTTTAGGAAATTTAACTTTTCCAAATAATCCGTCTGTTTTGTTTTACCCGATGCTTATAGGAGCAATTTCTATTGTTGCCAGCATTATCGGAACTTGGTTTGTAAGACTTCGCGGAACAGGAATAATGAACGCTTTGTATCAGGGTTTAATTGCTTCTTTGCTTGTTTCCTTAGTAGGATTTTATGCAATAACCGCCGCTGTTTTCCCAAATGGAATCGGCAATATACCTTCTATTAATCTTTTCTATACGTCTATAATTGGCTTGATTGTTACAATCGGAATGGTTGTAATTACGGAATATTTTACTTCCAAAAAATTCTCACCCGTCAGAACAATAGCCAATGCATCTTCCACAGGACACGGAACAAATGTAATCGCGGGTCTGGCAGTTTCTATGAAATCCACAATGGCACCGATTCTTTTAATTGCAGGGGCAATTTTAGTTTCGTTTAATTTAGCCGGTCTTTACGGAATCGCAATTGCTGCAATGAGTATGCTGTCGCTCGCGGGAATTATCGTTGCCATTGACGCATTCGGACCAATAACAGATAACGCGGGAGGAATAGCACAGATGGCCGGCATGGATAAAAAGGTAAGAGATATTACAGATCCTTTGGACGCAGTCGGAAACACAACTAAAGCCGTTACAAAAGCCTATGCCATAGGAAGTGCGGGACTGGCAGCATTGGTTTTATTTGCAAGCTATACGCAGGAATTAACTAAAGGCGGACAGGCATTGGACATAGCGGCATTCTCGCTTTCCGATCCAAAAGTAATTATCGGACTGTTTATCGGCGGGGCATTGCCATACTTTTTTGCGGCCCTGGCAATGGAAGCGGTTGGAAAAGCCAGCGTTGCCGTGGTTGACGAAGTAAGAAGGCAATTCAGAGAAATTAAAGGCCTTATGGAGGGCACAGCAAAACCCGAATACGCAAAAGCAGTTGATATTGTAACTCGCGCGGCAATTAAACAAATGATTTTGCCAACGGCAATTACGGTTTTAGCGCCGATTGTTGTCGGGTTTGGTTTAGGACCAAAAGCTTTGGGAGGAATGTTAGTCGGAAGCATTGTCACAGGTCTTTTCTTGGGAATTTCTATGACTACCGGCGGAGCAGCTTGGGACAACACTAAAAAATATATTGAAGAAGGAAACTTGGGAGGCAAAGGAAGCTTTGCCCACCAAGCGTCAGTTACGGGAGACACGGTTGGGGACCCTTATAAAGATACCGCAGGACCTGCGATTAACCCGATGATAAAGGTTTTGAATATCGTAGCTCTCTTAATCGCATCCTTCTTGGTTTAGATACTAGATATTAGATTAAAGCAATTTCTAAGCGAGGGAAGTGTCGAGAAGTGACGCCATTTTCTGCATCACCGACTTAACTTTGCTTCTAATAAACTTACCCTTTTTTCTAAAACAGCAAATTCATCGCGACCAATTTTCTGTTTAAGTTCGTGCTTAATGAATTCAATATCAAGTTTGATTATTCCAATATCGTCTTTTATTTGATGCGCATCTTTTTTTATGACAGTAATATCTTCGGTATTTGCCGCCACCTGCTCTGCAACAATTTTTATTTCTCCTTTCAAATCCTCGGCCACAACATCAAAATGCCGCTTGGTTTCTTCGGTTTTTTCATCAAAATGCCGCTTGGTTTCTTCTTTATAGTC
>CAYIOB010000062.1:0-4428 GCA_964364925.1 uncultured Gammaproteobacteria bacterium | reverse complement strand
ATGAGCATCTTAAAGATATTGATTTGCTAATTACAACCGGTGCTCACGGAGGCTTTGATAATCCGGAAGTTATGGGGGCTAAGAAGCTCGGGATTAAAGTTTGGACTCAAGGACAAGCGGCGGGAGAGTTTATGAAAGGAGATATTTTTGGGAGAGGTATGGAAGGCATTTCAATTGCCGGTTCACACGGAAAAACCACAACAGCGGCCATGATTGCCACTATTTTAAAAGTAAATAGTCAAGATCCCTCATTTTTAATCGGAACAGGGGAAATTCTTTCTTTGGGAGCACCGGGTCATTATGGTAAAGGAAGATATTTTGTTGCCGAAGCTGATGAATACGCAACAGAACCCAAATATGATAAAACGCCAAAGCTTTTGTGGCAAAAACCCAAAATAGCCGTAATTACCAACATTGAATTTGACCACCCTGATTTATACGAATCGGAAGCTAAAATTGAAGAGGTTTTTTTGGAATTTATTAATAGTCTGTCAAGAGACGGAGTTGTAGTTGCCGGAGGAGACGACAGGCTGGTTAAAAAAATGCTTAGCGAATACAAAGGCAAACGGGTTACCTTTGGCTTATCCGAAAATAACGATTTTTATATTCAAAGATACACTATTTCCGGTGATAAGATGTTTTTCTGGGTTAAAAACAAGAACACTCTTATAGGAGAGTTTTCCGTAGGTGTTGTGGGCGAGCACAATGCTATAAATGCTCTTGGAGCGCTTGTAGCGGCCCTAGAAGCAGGTATTTCAATAGAGCGGGCAAGAAGGGGGCTTTCTGTCTTTACGGGCTCAAAAAGAAGGTTTGAACATATCGGCAAATTAGCTTCCGGAGCATTGCTATACGATGATTATGCCCATCACCCAACAGAAATCAGACAAACACTTTCCGCTTTTAGAAAAACTTTTCCGAAAAAAAGAATAGTTTGTGTTTTCCAGCCGCATACTTATTCTAGAACAAAAAGTTTATTCGAACAATTTAGTAGTTCATTTAAAGACGCGGATATTGCCATATTAACTAATATATACCCTTCTTTAAGAGAAGAAAAAGATGAGACTGTTTCTTCAGAATTACTTGCTGCAAGTGTCGCAAAATTCAACAAAAACGTCTTATATTTGCCTGGGCTTTCCGATGTGATAGAATATATCGATAAAAATTCCTTTGGAGAAGATACGATTATTATTTCTATGGGTGCTGGGAATGTCTATAAAATAAACGAGAAATTAAATTTAATTAAATAATTTTATGGAAAAATTGGTTATAACCGGGGGGAAAAAGCTTAAAGGTGAAGTTTCTATTTTCGGCTCAAAAAACGTTGCGCTTAAAGCTTTGGTTGCAGCGTGCTTAACAGATGAAGAAGTTATTGTTGAAAACGTTCCGTTAATATCGGATTTTTTGATAATGGCAGATATTATCAAAGAATTAGGAGGCAGGGTAGAGATTAAAGACCATGCAATATCGATTAGAGTAGAATTCTTTAAGAAGAACAAGATATCTTTAGATAAGGCAGCGGAAATAAGAACGTCGTTTATGTTTTTAGCTCCACTTTTAGCTCGCGAAGGAAAAGCAATAATTCCAAACCCGGGCGGATGCCGCATCGGCGCCCGGCCGATAGATAGGATAGTTGACGGATTAAAAAGTATGGGTGTTGACATTGATTATGTTAGTGAAGACGGGTATTTTCATGCTACCTGTGATTCCAAAAAAGGGTTTTTTGGAACAAAGTATAGGTTTGTCAAAAACACTCATACCGGAACAGAAACCATGATTTTGGCGGCCGTACTTGCAAATGGCAAAACAGTGCTTGAAAATGCGGCTCAAGAGCCCGAAATTGATGAGCTAATAGAATTTTTAATCGAAATGGGAGCCAAAATCAAAAGAACAAAGCCCCGTACAATTGTTATAAATGGAGTAAAAAAACTGCATGGCGCAAGATTTAGGGTCTCTCCTGATAGGAATGAAGTGGTAACTTTTGCCGTTGCCGCAATCATTACAGGCGGAGACATTTTTATAAAAGATATAAAAAAAGAAGGGCTTTCGGATTTTCTAAATACATTAGGGAAAGCGGGCGGAGGATTTGAAGAGAAAGGAAACGGAATAAGGTTTTATTATAAAGGAGAGCTTAGCGCTACAGATGTAGTTACGTCTTTTTTCCCCGGTTTTATGACTGATTGGCAAGGACCCTGGGCGGTTTTAATGACAACAGCAAAAGGCGTTTCCTCGATTCATGAGACTATATACGAAAACAGATTTAGCTATGTTAGCGAGCTCAAGAAAATGGGAGCACATATTGAGCTCTATAATCCTAAAGTTAATGATCCAAATAAGTTCTACAACTTTAACATAAACGATGACAAGAATTATTATCATGCCGAAAAAATATTTGGACCAACGTTTCTTCACAACGGCGCTGTTAATATCTCAGATTTAAGAGCGGGAGCAACTCTTGTTTTAGCAGCTCTTGCCGCAAAAGGTGAAAGTATAATTTTTGGACTTGACCATTTAGATAGAGGTTACGAGCAGTTTGACAAAAGACTAAGAGCGTTGGGAGCCGACATAAAAAGAGTTGTTGAAAAATAAATTATGGAAAAAAGAAACCTTGGCGCAATTATTTTAGCCGCGGGCAAAGGAAAAAGAATGAATTTAAAAAACGTAAATAAAGTTACGCTTCCTTTAGTAGACAAGCCAATGATAGTTCATACAGTCAATCTTTTAGAAAAGGTCGGGATAAAGGAAATAGTAGTTGTTGTAGGTTTTGCAAAAAAATCCGTAATGAATATCTTGGGCAGTAAAGTAACTTTTGCAGAACAAAGCAAAAGACTTGGTACGGGTCATGCTGCTTTATGCGGTTTAAAAAAATTACCTAAAGATGTAAGCAATGTCCTGATAATTAACGGTGATGATTCTGCTTTTTACCCACGAAATTTAATTAAAAGTCTGATAAAAACACATCTTTTGTCCGAGGCAGCGATTACATTTTTAACAATAGAGAAAAATAACCCTTTTGGACTTGGGAGAATTGTCAGAAACAGCAGCGGACAGGTGGTTGCCATAGTTGAAGAAAAAGACGCAACAGATGTTCAAAGAAAAATTAAAGAAATAAATCCCGGATGTTATGTTTTTAAAATGAAGTTTCTAAAAAAATATTTAAGAGAAATTGAAAAGAGTAAGGTAACAGGTGAGTATTACTTAACAAGTATAATAGATTTAGGAATAAAAAGTAATGAAAAAATTGAAACTCTTAAGGGCGGACCAATTGCTTGGCGTGGGGTAAATACAAAAGGCGAACTCCAGGAAGCCGAAGAATTATTCCTACAAGCTAGGTAACTGGTAAGTGTTTAAATATATGAGAAAAATAAATTTCCCGCCAAATGATTTTTTTAATTTTTCAAACTTTCCCTTTGCAGATATTTTTGAAAATGTTGATTTGACGTGGGAGGTTTTGCCAAGAATCAGTGAGTATGTAAAATTACAGTTTAAAAACAAAAAAGTAAAACAAAATTATGAGAAAAGCAAAAAAATTTACATTGGCAAAGGAACAACGATTGCAAAAGACGTATTAATAAAAGGCTTTGTAATTATTGGAAACAATTGTTCTATTGAGCAGGGAAGCTTGATTAGAGAAAATTGCATCATAGGAGACAATGTTCGTATCGGACACGGAGTAGAAGTTAAAAATTCAATTATTTTGAATAATACCGCAATTTCACATCTGAATTATGTTGGAGACAGCATTGTTGGCAGTAATGTTAATGTTTCAGGAGGCGCGATGATTGCCAACTATAGACTTGATAAACATTCGGTTTTGGTTAGATTTGGTAATAAAAAGATTGATACAAAACTTGGGAAATTCGGTGCGATAATTGGAGACGGTTCGGTTATTGGAGTAAATTCTGTTTTAAACCCAGGAACTGTTTTGGGAAAAAATACTATAGTTTATCCTTTAGTTTCCGTAATAGGAGTTCATAAAAATGAAGAAATTATTAAAAAATAAAAAAATAGTTTTTTTTGATATAGATTACACGTTGTTTGATTGTGATATTTTCAAAAAATCTAATTTAAAAGAATACAAAAACTATGATGAAGTAGAAAAAGTTTTAAAAGACCTTTCTAAAAAATTAAGTTTGGGAATTTTTTCCGAAGGAGTAAAAAACTTTCAGGAAAAAAAACTTGAAATAACCGGAATCAAAAAATATTTCAACAGTAATGATGTATATATTTTGCAGAGAAAAAACCTAAGCATAAAAGAGGTTTTTAAAAGATATAAAGAAGATTCGGTTTTTTTGGTTGATGATAAATTAACAATTCTTAGCGAAGTTAAAATTCTTTGTCCGTTTGTTTTTACCGTTTGGTTAAAAAGAGGCGTTTATGCAGAAAATGAGAAGAATGTTAAAGAATTTATTCCTGACGCGGAAATAAAAG
>CAYIOB010000061.1:0-4437 GCA_964364925.1 uncultured Gammaproteobacteria bacterium | reverse complement strand
TTTCCAAAGAAAATATTCCAACGGGTTTTTTTTGATTAACTGCTACGTTTTGTGAAATGTTTACAACCATTGCGGTTTTTCCCTGTCCGGGACGCGCCGCTAAAATTAAAAGGTTGGAAGCCTGCATTCCGGATAAAACATTATCGAGATCGACAAAGCCTGTTTGTATCCCTCTAAAACCCGACCCCTTTTTATGAAGCTCGTCAATTCTATCAAAGCTTTCGGCCAGACCCTCTTTTATGGGTATGAAGCCTTTTATATTATGGCCTTGGGAAACGGCAAAAATCGAAGACTCCGCTTTGTCAAGAAGGTCAATAGATTCTTTTTCTTCCTGATATCCCATTTCCGCAATTTGTGTTCCGATATGAATAAGCGCTCTTTTTGTCGAAGCTTCCTTAATCATTTCCGCATAATGCTCAACATTTGCGGCCGTTGGAACCTCGTCAATCAAATCGGTAAGATAAGACGGTTCAATTTTATCGCTTAATTTATTTTTCTTAAGTCTGGTTGTTAAAGTTAATAAATCGATCGGTTTTCTTTCGTCGTACAAAGAAAGCATTGCTTTATAAATAATTCCGTTAATGTCGCTGTAGAAATCTTTTGGGGAAATAGTTTCCGAAACCAGGTTAATCGCATCCTTATCGATGAGGATTGCGCCTAAAACTGACCTTTCGGCTTTTTCGTTATTTGGGGGAACTTTTATGTTAGCCATATTAACTCAGGACTACAACTTGCATTTCTTCCGGTAACTTACCTTCAAAAGCGCTAAATTTTTGTAAAACTTGAGCGCCTTCTTTACCCAAAGCTTTAGCCGCGTCGTTTGCTTTTTCTCCGTAAAGAATGACAACTCTTGGCTCCAGAGCCGTAACGACTGTCTGATTTATTTCCGAATCAACGTTAAAAATCACTATCTGATATTCTTTAAGTTTTTCGGAAACCTTTGTAATTGAACTTGTTTTTGCCAAAAGAACATCAATATTATCAACCGTTAAGCCGTAAACCGTTGAGCCTTCCATATCTATGGCGGACACCTTAATCCCCCCGACTTCATACTCGCCCGGTGATTTAATAACAACCCTGTAATCCGTAACTTTTGACAAATCAACGCTACCCTTGGAAAGAATAAGAACTGCGTCAGTTGGAGTTTTTGACAATTTTTCAAAAGGATCCACAACCAAATTTGTATGCTTACTTTTAATTCTTAAAGAGGTTTTATCAAGCAGTGCTACTTCCATTGCGTCATAGTATCACATCTTTTTTACCTTGACAAGATAATTAATTTTTCGTATCATGCCTCCATGAAACAAGAAAGAGTAATACTCTCTTTTATTATGGTTGTAATCGGTCTTCTGGTAGCCGGTGTCGCATTCTATATTTACCAAGGGACAAAAACAATCCCTGTTTCAAAAACAACAGTTTCGGTTGCAGCTCCAACACCTACTCCAATAGGCGCTTCCGTTTATCTAAACGTTAACAGTCCTGCAAATGAAAGCGTTGTGGACAATAAAACCGTTACTGTTTCCGGAAAAACAACATCCGACGCAACAATTGTGATTATGACAAACTCCGACCAGAAAGTAGTAAAACCTTCCGGACAGGGTGATTTCTCAACCACTGTAATAATTACAAGTGGAGCAAATTTGATTCGGGTAACGGCCTTTGGCTCTGACGGACAATCGGAAACCATCCAAAGAACAATTACCTACTCTACCGAAGATTTTTAAATTATGAAAAAAAGTTTTTTTACTATTGTTTTGTTTTTAGTTTTAACAGTCGGTGTTTTAAAAGATATTTATGCCGCAACGCCTACTCCCGCAACAACTCCGAGCCAGGGAGACATTCGGCAAATTGATGATTTGAAAAACCGCATTGCCTCAAGAGTTGCCCAGCTTAAACTCGTTGAAAAAAAGGGGATAATCGGAACGGTAACGGACGCTGCTAACCTGCAGATTACCTTAACCGACGTTGGCGGAAACACAAGGTTTGTCGACGTGGATGAATTTACAAAATTTTCAAATCCTAATGCTTCAGGCACATCTTTTGGTATATCTGACATAAACAAAGGCATGAAGCTCGGAGTTTTGGGACTTTATAATAAACAGTCCCGAAGAATTCTAGCAAGACAAGTCGATGTTCTAACTTTGCCTAAAATCTTAACAGGCGCAGTTTCTTCCATAGACGGCAAGAAATTTAACTTTCGCATCGTGTCCGAAGATAACAAGCAAACCCTTGTTGACGTTGAAACGGTAACAAAAACCTACTCTTACACTGCGGGAGAAGCGCTCGCAAGCGCGGGATTTTCAAGAATACAAGCTGACGAAACTGTTATCGTAATCGGTTTTCCCGATAAACAAAACCCCGAGAATATAATCGCCTCACGAATTCTTTTGTTTCCGGATGTTCCGAAAAGTCCTAAAATAATTTATGTTCCCGCATTAAACCAGGGAACATCCATTGTTCCTTCGACCGGCTCGGGCAGAAAACTTACTCCAATTGTTAAATAATGTTTGATCAAAGAATAAAAAGAGTCAGGAAAAAACTAAGAGAACAAAAACTGGACGGCCTTCTCGTCTCAAGTGTCCCAAATATTTTTTATTTAACAGGTATTACTTTTTTTGAACCAACCGAAAGAGAAGGATTCTTTCTCGTTACTCGGGATAAAAACTATTTAATTACCTCTAGTCTTTATTCCGAAGCAGTTCAACAACATTTAGGAGATGCCACCCTTTTAGAAACAACAATCAATCGTTCTATCAAAAAAAATCTTAAAGATGTTTCAAAGAAATTCCCACTAAAAAAAGTTGGATTTGAAGAAGACAGTTTGACGGTTTCGGAATATGCGGATTTTAGAAAATTATTTACCTTATTTCCAAGTAAAGGGATGATAGAAAGGTTTAGGTCGCAAAAAGATGAAGATGAAATTGAAAAAATTAAAAGAGCATCCCAGGTCACAGATCAAGCGTTTGATCATATTCTCAAAAAAATACATGAAGGAGTAACGGAAATCGAACTTTCACATCAGCTTTCGGATTTTTTTAAAACCAAAGGAATGACTGATGCTTTTAATCCGGTTATAGCTTTCGGCCCTCATTCCTCTTTACCCCATCACATAAGTGGAAGTACAAAGCTTAAGAAAAATCAGATCGTATTGATGGACTTTGGGGCTAAATGGAAAGGATATTGTTCTGATTTTACCCGAACCGTATTTTTTGGAAAAGCAGACGAAAAATTCAGAAAAATGTATAAAGCTGTTTTGAGGGGGCAGACAAAAGCTTTTGACTTGTTGATCGAAAATAAAAATCCAAAAAGACTCAGCGTAGACAAAATTGCTCGTGATTACATTATTTCCCAAGGTTTTCCATCCATCCCCCACTCTCTTGGACACGGGATCGGAATTGAGGTACATGAAGGGGAAAGACTTGCTCCGAGTATTAATACAAAAATTGAGGATAATACGGTTTTTTCAATTGAACCCGGAATTTACATTCCGGGTTTTGGTGGGGTGAGGATTGAGGATCTTGTATTATATCAAAACGGCCCAAAATTTATTACTTATTCAAATAGGGATTTAATTGAGCTATAATGTTTCTATGCTGGACGAATTTAAAAAAGAACTAACCTCTTTTAGGCTTCTGGCAATTCTTTTAACCATTGCTGTAGGTATTTATCTTTTTCAGATTGCCTGGCAGGTATTAGGCAATTTTTCCGATGTAATCGTAATTATGGTCTGCGCGTGGCTTTTAAGTTTTATTTTGGAACCTGCGGCTTTTAAAATTTCAAAAATTGCAAAACTCTCAATGGTTTGGTCCGCTTTGATAGTTTACATTATTATTGCGGCTTTATTTACCGTTGCAACTATTATATTTATACCTATTGTAATATCACAGCTTCAAACTCTATCCGCAATCGCTCCAGTATATCTGTCTTATGCTCCAAAGGCCGTTCAAAGCTGGAACTACAGCTTTGCGTCCGCTTTTGATAATTTTATAAATTATGTTCCATCCGTTGCCCAATCTCTTGTTTCAATATTAATGATTTTAATTCTTTCTTTTTATTTTATTGTTGATAAAGCAAGAATTAACGCTGAAATTTACAACCTGGCTCCAAAAAAATGGCACGAAAATTTAAAGTTTATACAAAAAGTAATCGATGCTACTTTTGCATCGTTTTTAAGAGTCCAGGTGCTATTTGGACTTTTGGCAGGTATATCAACATGGATAGTATTAACTGTTTTCGGAGTTAATTTTGCCGCCTCAACCTCCCTAATTGCCGGAATATTAAATATAGTTCCTCTTATCGGACCGCTTTTAGGCATAATTCCGGCCGTATTAGTAGTTTTGGTTTCCGATCCAACCACCCCGACAAAAGCTGTTCTTGTTTTTGTAATATTACTTCTTATCAAGCAAATCACCTTTAATGTTATCGGACCAAAGCTTA
>CAYIOB010000060.1:0-4515 GCA_964364925.1 uncultured Gammaproteobacteria bacterium | reverse complement strand
AAGGCAGGCGTTATCGGGGATATCTGGATGTTTGTAGCGGGTGGTATGGTCGAGGTTACAGAGCTATGATAAATACTGAAAATAATCCACGCTACTATTAAGATGAATGATGGTATCAGTAATGTAATAATGTCTCTTTGCTTCATACTTATTGTTTAAAATATGCCGTACCTTTAAAATTTAATTGCGTTGACGGACCTTCTCCTGCATTTCGGCTTAAAGAGAGAATATTTATAGAAACAATTCTTTGCATTTTAATCATTGAATCGATAAATTTTGAAATGCTTTCATAAGAACCGTTTGCCGAAATACTAAAAGAAAAAGCATAATATTTTTTTGCGTTAACGGAGGAATTAGGAATTTCGATTTCAAAAGTCTGAAGACCCGTAATTGCAACGCTTGAGGTTTGCGCCAGCGATTGCAGCTGTGCAACTAAAAGAGGAACCTGCGGATTTTTAGGAAATGAATCTAAAACGTAAGGCATATCTGGTGTAAGTTGGCCATATTTTTGCTGAAGGAGATACAAATTATTTATTTTGCTTTGAAGCCCTTGGTCAACAAATTTACTATCCGATAATTGTTTGTTTAAGTTGGCAATGGTTGAAAGCGTTGGGTTAATTGCAAAAAGCCCAAAAAATGATAATGCGATAATAGTAAAAACTAAAGTAGTAAACTTTTGCATTCTTTCTTCTTTGAAATCCGGTAACATCTCAAAGTATTTCTTTTTCTGTAAATTTTTAAATAAACTATTAGTTTGTACTTGCATAAGTGAAATTAGGTTTAAGTAGAGCAGTAATACTTATCGTAATAACTGCGCTTGACGGTTTATTTTCTATTTTGTCTATGCTCACCGTATCGATGGCAGAATAATTTTTAAGAGAATTTACAAAAATGCTAAGGGATGAAACCGAGTCAACATTTGCGTCTATTCTTATTCGGTTTTCATATAATGAAAGATTATTAAAAGACATTCCTTTTGGAGTAAAACCCACGATATCACTAAAAATTTTAAACCTGTTTATTCCCAAAGTGCTGTAATTTGCTGCAGCAGCTAATCTATCCTGTAAATTACGATATGTTTGTTCGTTATCTTTTAAATAATTAACAATTGCTTGTTCTTGAGTAATTTTAGAGTGCAGATCTATTAACTGTCTGTCCAGAGAAAAACGGTATATAAAAGCCGATAAGGCAACAATTTCCGTTAATATAACCAGCAGCCTTCCGACTGTTAATGCCCAGTTTACAAATCTGTCAATTAAGCTGGTCTGTTTTTTTAACAGATTTATTGAGGGAGAGCTTTTTTGCATAGCAAGTTTAGTCTAGGGGTTTTTTACGTTTTTGTCAAAGATAAATTTGCGGAATTCTGTTATTTCTTAGCTCTTGTCGTGGGGGCTTTTGCCTTGGAAGACTTTTTAGCTTTTTGGGGTATTTTTTTGATTGATCCCGATTTAATCGGGATTGATTTTTTGCCTGCTATAAGTTTTGCGAGCTTTGATTTTATTCTGGCTGCTTTATTTTTATGAATAATGTTTTTCTTGGCCGTTTTGTCTATAATCTTTACGGCTTTTCTGATATTTGCTTCTGTCGGAGTTTTTTCCGCAATTTTTACACTTTTTTTGAAAAGGGTTTTAAGATTTTTATTTGCTATTTCTCTTTTTCTGTCTTTTCTTAATTTTTTCTTAGCAGATTTTATTACTGGCATAGCGGCATTTTACCATGTTATACTTATAAAAACAATACAATATGCCTAAGGATTTTTTAAAGCGCGGTCTTAGTCTTTTATTGAAACGCCAAAGCAACATTCTTTCCGCAGCCTTAGTAATAATGGCGACAATTATTTTTTCCCAAATCTTGGGTTTAATCAGGCAAAGACTTTTGGTTGGAATTTTTGGCGCGTCAAATACGTTAGGAGTATATCTTGCTTCAACAAAAATTCCTGATTTTCTCTTTCAGTTGATAATTGCAGGAGCATTGTCCTCGGCTTTTATTCCGGTATTTTCAGAATATTTAGGCAAAGGTAAAGAAAAGGATGCTCATAAGCTTGGTTCCACTCTTCTGATGGTAGGTTTAGTAATTTTTTCCATTATCTCTATTTTTCTTTTTATTTTCGCCAAAGATATTTCAAAGCTCGTCGCCCCCGGGTTTTCCGCGTCCCAAATAAATCTTATGGCCGATTTAACCAGAGTTGTAATATTTGGAGAATTATTTTTTATTTTCGGAAGCTTTTTGTCGGCGGTACTGCAATCTTATAATCATTTTTTTATTCCGGGCATTGCTTCCGCAACTTTTAATTTGGGAATTATCATTGGCATCATAACTCTTTCTCCGTTTGTAGGTATTTTCTCGGCGGCTTACGGCGTAGTGCTGGGATCTTTAATTTTTGTGGCTGTGCAGTTGCCTCTTGTTAGAAAATTAGGTTTTTCTTTTAAACCCTCTTTTTCCTTAAAATCAAGCGGAGCGTTGGAGGTATTAAAGTTGATGTGGCCAAGAACTTTGTCAATCGGAATTTTTCAGCTCGGAACCCTTATCACGATAACTTTAGTCTCTTTTCTCCCCGATCCGGGTAGAAATTATGTAATTTTTGATTATGCGCAAACCCTAGCTTTTGCTCCTGTTGTTCTTTTCGGTCAGGCAATTGCTCAGGCGGCTTTTCCCATTCTTTCCAAAGAAAGAGAAAGGCTTGAGGATTTTAAAACCACTTTTATTACGAGTTTAAATCAGATGCTCTATCTGGTTTTGCCCATTTCAGTGCTTTTTTTAGTTTTGAGAATTCCTATTGTCAGACTTATTTACGGAGCGGCGCAATTTGATTGGGAGGCGACAGTTCTTACCGGTAGAACCCTGGCTTTTTTCAGTATTTCAATTTTTGCCCAAGCGCTTGTCTATCTTGTTTCCAGAGGTTTTTATGCATTGCATGATACAAAAACCCCTTTAATAATAGGCGCTTTAACAACCGGTCTTATGATTGCCCTAGGCGCATCATTTATTTTTATTTATCATTATGGAATCGAAAGCATAGCTATAGCTTATTCAATAGGCAGCATTATTAACATACTTGTATTATTTATTTTTTTAGACAGGAAAACAGGCGGTTTTAAAAAAATTCCTTTGCTTATTTCCTTAACAAAAATTACATTGGCGACTATTTTTACAGGTTTTGCTCTTTACATCCCTATAAAACTGTTAGACCAGTTGGTTTTTGATACAACCAAAACAATAAATTTAATAGTCTTAACCGGAATCTCAAGTTTTGCAGGACTTTCTCTTTATCTTTTTCTTACCTGGCTTTTTAATGTTAAAGAAGCAACTATGTTTATTTTCCTTTTCAAACGACTCGGAGATTGGAGACAAATTCTTAAAGGCAGCAAAGAAGTAATTGACGGAACAAGATTCAACCCGTAATTTGATATAATCCCCAAATGGAACAGATAACAATTAGAAATTTTGCAATTATTGCGCACATAGATCACGGTAAATCAACTCTTGCCGATAGGCTTTTGGAATTAACAAAAACTATTTCTAAAGACAAAATTCAAGAACAATTTTTGGATCAAAGCCCTATCAGCAGAGAAAGAGGAATTACTATAAAACTCGCACCTGTCAGGATGCACTATGCGCTAAACGCTATTAACTATACGCTAAATCTTATTGACACCCCGGGCCATATTGATTTTTCCTACGAAGTTTCAAGAACTTTAGCCGCCTGTGAAGGAGCAATACTCTTAGTTGACGCAACTCAAGGGATTCAGGCACAAACAGTTGCTCATTTTAGAGCTGCCCAAAAAGAAAATTTAACAATAATTCCGGTTATTAACAAAATAGACTTGGACACGGCAAGAGTTGAAGAGACTGCTAAGGAGTTGGAAGAGATGTTTGGGTTTAAAAGGGAGGAAATATTTTATATTTCCGCAAAAACAGGAGAAAATGTAGAAAGTTTGCTCAAGGCTTTAGTTGAAAAACTTCCTCCGCCAAAAGGTTCGATAGACTTACCCCTAAGAGCATTAGTTTTTGATGCGGAATATGACGAGCATAGGGGAATTGTGGCTTTTATAAAAATTGTTGACGGAAAAATTAAAAAAAGAGACAAGATAGAATTTTTACAAAATAAAGTAAAAGTAGACGTTTCCGAAGTGGGATTTTTTTCTCCATTTCTGTCTCCAAAAGAAGATTTAACAACCGGCGAAATTGGATATATAGTTACGGGAATAAAAGATATAAGACAATCCAGAGTTGGAGATACGATAACAATTCTAAATTCTCAATCTTCAACTTTTAATATTAAACCTTTACCAGGATACGAGACTCCAAAGCCAATGGTATTTTTTGGCGTTTATCCAAAAAGCACAAACGAATTAGTCCGCCTTAAGGAAGCAATAAGTAAGCTCTCTCTAAATGACGCATCGCTAAGTATATCTTCGGAGTATTCGGTATTCTTGGGAAGCGGTTTTAGGGTGGGGTTTTTAGGACTTTTACACGCGGAGATTTTTAAAGAAAGATTAAAGCAGGAAGAAAATA
>CAYIOB010000059.1:0-4669 GCA_964364925.1 uncultured Gammaproteobacteria bacterium | reverse complement strand
CTTGAGTTGGAGTTTGAGTAGGTATCGGAACTTTCACACCCGGAGGGTGTGATGGCTTCACACGCATTCTTTGATTTGGCTTCCTAGCCCCAATTTTTACTATCGGATCTAAAAGTGGTATAATCGCCTCAATAAAATGGCAAGCAATAAATTTTCCGGCGATATTGGAGAAAATGATGTAATTGAACTGGTGCCTTGTCCTAATTGTGGGAAAAGATTAATGATACTTCCACCAAGCTTTCCTTTATTTGATGTTCAATGTACTGGCTGCAGTTTTAGAGCGCAGGTAAAAACAAACCTGTCAAAGCCTAAAAGAGAAATATTCGGCGCTGGATGGGAGATTATGGATAAGGTTACAAAATCGGGCTATATAATTCCGCCATTAATAACAAATTATAAATGGAAAGAGAAAGGGGTTAATAGACAGGAAATAAGATTTTACCCATTTATTCCCAAGACAAGCCTCAAGAAAAGAAAACTCTCTGAAACGGCGAGGAGAGCTAATTATTGGATGTTTAACTATATTGGCTTAGATAAATTACCCTATTTAATTTTATATTCTAGATAATTAACTTTCACACCCGGAGGGTGTGATGGCTTCACACCTTTTCTTTGATCTGACTTCTTAGCCAGTTATTGACATTAGAAAAGAAAAGGACTAAGATTCGACGAATCACTGCCATAATAGGCAGTTTTTTATTTTGAAAATGAAAAAATTAATAATTGGTTTGACTCTTAATGAATTTAAGAGTACGTTTTAATTATGGCTTTATCTCCGGATATATTGCCGGGAATTGGCGAGGAACCATGGGAGGTACTTAGGGGTAGAGTAGAGCTCGATACATATGGTGTGGATCCGAAGCTAGATTCCCCATACATTGTTCCGGATACGCCAATAGAAAAAGTAGTTTTTGTAAAGCCAAGCAATCCGCCCGCAGTTCCAAAACTACTCCCTTCCAACGCCTAAACTCTGGAGTATTCTGTGGAGTTTGGCTTAAAGATGTGGAGGAAAAAGGTCTATTACAATTCCCTGAACTTCCTTTGCAGCAGCTCTTGTGTTTTCGCTTCCGCTAAGATAGGTATTGTAAAGGTTAAAGGCCCTTGTTGAGAGATCCCGCAACATATCGGGGTAACCTTCTCTAGAAACAACCCATATCTCTGTTATCCCTTCTTCATTTGCGCTCATCGGGTACCCCACACTTCTAGTGGCAGTTCCTCTAAAATCTTCTGCTATATCTTTTATCCTAAAGTTTATAAGGGCAAATTTTGAAAGCGCTTCGGCAGTAAGAGTATCGAGCCCTCTGTACCGCGCAATTTCATTGGAAGAATCCCTAACCACTCTTAGAGGAAAAGGAATATTTGCATCCGAAGATGTTCCGCGTTCCGATTCAATACCTGACATAGAGAGGGATTATTTCATTTTTAGCTAGCTCTGTCAATTACACTTTCCTTTGTGTCTTTTCTGAGCGATGAATTGAATCGCGATATGGTAAGGCGAATGCCGAACCACAAAAAGTAGCAGATAATCCCTTGACAGCATTATAGCTTTGCAGTAGAATCGCATTCTTATGGCTAATCCAAGAGAGTCCGAGCTTAAAATTATCAGAGATATTGTCGGTATCGGTATTCCTACAGATGTTAGAGTTGCCAGGGTAGCGTCTCCTTTATTAAGTCTGAGATCAGCCGCAATAGAAGCGAAGAAATTTATTGGGCAACATCACCCCGATCAGTTAACTTGTGAGGATATCGTAAAACTAGAGGATTCAAGGGGTAACATAATAGGCGGGGCAATAATTTGGGAGGCCAGTTGGGAGAAAGAGACATTTGAACAAGGGCAAGAAATAATGGAAGCTTTATTACGAGAGGCGTTTGTAGGAGAACAGGCTAATCATCCGGGAACTTTCCCCATGAATTAAACGCAAAAATTTAATTTGATTTCATAACCACTCGTCAAAATTTTATTGACTGAGTCAAATTTATTACTATGCTAGGCTAAACTTGCAAAAGATTGTCTAAAATGTAACACTAAGTATGGTGGGAAAATTTAGACGATTACTATTTCTTTCCAAAAGGTGGTTTTTGCCAATCTTTATTTTACTATCTTTTAGCCTGGTTATTGTCCAGGACATAAAAAGTTTTGGACAAATAAGAGCAAAAATACCTAGTTATCCAAAAGCTGTTTTTTTAAGCCCGACACCACCTCCATTGCCATTACCTACTCTTACACCAACACCCACATTAAATCCCACCCCTATTCCTGTTGAGAAAGAACAAACTCAAACTCAAATTCAAACAATAAGTATAAAAGAATTTCTTCTAGGAGAAGTAAATAAATATAGACAGTCTCTGGGTTTATACGCTGTTAGTTCAGATTCTTATACTTGCGATTTTGCTAAAAAAAGAGCAGAGGAACTTTCTAAAAATTTTAACCATGACGGCTTTAAAAATCCGCCATACCCTTCGTATGCAAGAGTTACCGAGAACATAGCGATGAATAGAAATTATAAACAGGTTGTAAATAATTGGATTAACTCTCAAAGGCATGCAGAGAATATGAGAGCAGATACTCCGTTTGTTTGCATAGAAAAATTTGAAGATTACTATGCCTATGAAGGCTGGAAACCTCAATAATTCTCTTGTTTAGCCCCCAATATTTTTCTTAGTGATATAATTCTTTTTGAAATGGACGAAGAAAAATTTAGGGAGTTGGTTACGGAAGCTTTGGATTCTTTACCGAAAGAATTTGCGGAAAAATTAAGTAATGTTTCAGTTACTGTAGAAGATTTCCCAACGTCCTACCAGCTTAGAAAATCAAAACTTCCTCCCGGGGCACTTTTATTAGGGCTTTACGAAGGAGTTCCGCAGACAAAAAGAGGAATTTATTACAGCACGCTTCCTGATAAAATCACAATTTTTAAAAATTCAATTGAAAGAGTCACTCGAACGGAAGAAGAAATAAAAGCTCAAGTTAGAGCAACGGTTATTCACGAAATTGGTCATCATTTTGGTCTTTCCGATAGTGAAATGAAATAAAACTTGGTGGTATAATGCCGGTATGAAGAGAATGCTTGTTTTTGCCTTCTTATTTTTTCTGTTTCTTTCTATTTTCAATACTAACCTCGCCTTTTCTTATGAGGATTCCGAAATGGATAAGAAAAAACTATTTAAAGTTGTTAAAGTTGTTGACGGAGACACCATAACTGTTAGTATTCGAGGAAAAAACGAGAGCGTAAGGCTTTTGGGAATAGACACACCGGAAACCGTTGACCCGAGGAAACCTGTTCAGTGTTTTGGAAAAGCGGCATCGGATAAGATGAAATCTTTTGCTTTGGGGAAATATGTAAAATTAATTGATGACCCAACTCAGGGAAACAGAGATAAATACAAAAGACTTTTGCGTTACATATATCTTCCCGATAGTAAGGCGACTTTTATTAATGGGGAAATGATAAAGCAAGGATATGCTTTTTCCTATCGGCAATATCCGACAAAAATGCTTGAGAAGTTTAATAGTTTTGAAAAATATGCAAGAGAAAATAATCTGGGCTTATGGGGTTCATGTCCTGTAAATAATTCAACTACTGTAAAACCTACGACAACAAAAAGTGTTCCTGCTCAAAATATAGAAGAAGATAAAAATTGCTCTGATTTTGCAACGCATGCGGATGCTCAAGCTTTCTTTATTTCTCAAGGAGGACCCGGCAGTGATCCCCATAAACTCGATGCAGACCGCGACGGACTTGCTTGCGAATCACTTCCTTAATTTCCCCGCGTGGTATAATATTTTATAATGATAATCACAAAATCTGCTCCTTTTACAGACGAAGAAATAGAAAAACTTAAAGAAGTATTCGATGTTTATATAAAAATAGTTATAGATGTAGAAAAGAAAATTTGTTCTGCAGGGTGCGATAGGCATTTTGAATCGGAAAAAATTTTGCTGGAACAAGGTTCTTACCAGTCTGATTTATGGGGCGGCGGAATAGATTTGGAAACAAAAATTATAGACGGCAACTCTTTTATAAATGTCCGTCCTGCCGATAATAATACTAGTAACGAAATTCAGGATCCAAAATTAAGAAAAGAATTTGAAGATTTAACAAAATATTTTTTTAAAGAAGTTTTATGAAAAATAAACAAATTTTAGGAGCGCTGGCTTTGGATTTAAAAAGAGTTGCTCTTGGATTAAACAGAGGCTCTAACGCTATGGCCGAAAGATTTTTAGATGAAGCGATAAAAAGAAGAAATGAAATAGAAATTGCGGAAATAAAACCATATTTGTCTAAATTTCTTAAAAACATTGACAATCTAAAAAAAGAAAGCAGCGAAAAAGGCGCAGAAGATGCGCTTATGTATAGTACGATTTTTCAAAATGCCTCACAAAAAATTATTTAATTTGACTTCATCACAACAGAATTATTTCGTCTTATAGTTTGACATTTCAGTTTATTTAAGTCATAATTTCCTCTTATGGAAAGATTAAGAAATCCAATTCCTAATACAAATTTTCTAAATAACGAGGGAAGACCTTTTGAAGAAAGATACGTAGGCGTAGATACCGAGGAAGAAATATTTACAATATTTCAAGACGCGTATCTTTTTGTGACAGCAGGCGGAGAGTTAAGCGATTATGATCTTAAGATTTCCCAAGATTTTGCAAACGCACATT
>CAYIOB010000058.1:0-4709 GCA_964364925.1 uncultured Gammaproteobacteria bacterium | reverse complement strand
GATTCTTCCCATGTTCATACATCACGACCACCCCTTCTATTCCCTCTTCTAAATCCAGCAATACTCCGCTTGAGAGAATTTTTGATATTGTTCCCGTAACCTTTCTTTCGGGAGTATAAGTTTTAAGTTTTTCGCTGAATGGATCTTCTGCTAAACGTTTTATGGATAAATTAACTCTTTTTGCTTCTTTGTCAAAACCTGTAATTAGTGCTGTAATCTTATCGCCGGATTTATAATCTTTTGCGATATCTTCGGTTTTTTCCCAAGAAATTTCCGATATATGCACAAATCCTTCGATGTATTTCTCGCCTATCTGTATTGAGGTAAATAGACCAAAGGGAGCGATATTGGAAACAATAGAGTCAATTTTTTGTTCGGATTTCAAGTCTTTAATCGCTTTTACAAAGTCGTTATCCGCCATCGCCGCTTTCTGGGAAAAAATTATTTTATGGAGGGGTTTGTCAAGTTCTAAGATTACTGTTTTTAAGGTTTTTCCGGCTAAATTTTCTCCCGATTCAAGAAAAAGAGTATGAGAATTTGGCAGGAATCCGGAAATTCCGTCTTTTGTCGTTACTAAAAAACCGCCTTTAGTTGCCTCATTAACAACAGTCTCTAATATCTCCTTGTTTTTCAAAAGATCGTTAAGTCTTACCCAAAGTATGTCATCTGTAAATCTTCGAAGAGATACAACCGAATTGCCAAAATCGGATTCGGGATTTAAAACCGAAACGGTTACTTTATCCCCCACCTTTAAACTTGATAAAAGATTTCGCAGGAGTCTTTTGTCTTTTTCCAAAACCACTGCTTCGGTTTTTGCTCCTATATCAACCAAAATTTCCGATGAGGTTAATTTTGTAATTGTTCCTTGTAAGGCTTCACCCTTTTTCGGACTTACAAACGGAGAGCTAACCGATTTCATTAAATCGGCCATTGACGTAGCCTTGCCCCGCGAAGCTTCAGCGAAGTGAGGTTTTGAGGATTTATTCTTAATTTTGAATTCTGAACTTTGAATTGTTTTTGCCACTCATTTAATTACCTTTCTTATTTTAAGATGTTCACAGTATACCACTTTAAGAGAGTAAGTATCAACCTCAAAACCATTACTGAAACTTTAAACTCCCTACAATTTTATCAAATTCCTTCATCATAGGTGAATTAGAAGGAGAAACCCTTACTTCCAAAACTTTGTTTGAAGAAAAAAGAAAAAACTGCATCATCTGCTGTGAAGAATCCAAGCTCCATACCTTTACATAAGCGTAGTCAACCGAAGGAACTTGGGCAAGTCCCTGGTTAACCAATGTCCCGTAAGAGGCTTTCTGATTATTAAGATAGTCCTGAACCGTTATTCCCTCTTGCATAGCGTTAGGTTCCAAAGCGATGGTAAAGTCTGATGATTTATCCTTAAGGATTACTCCCCTTTCCGTCTTTATTAAATTAAAAGAAGAAGGGTATTCAAAAGTTATGCCCGGGTAAATTGAATAACTTATCTTTCCGTTTAAACGAGTATTCCCAAAAGAGCCGCTTTGGGAAGATTGAGGACTTAAAAGACTTAACGCATTAATTGCGGGAGCAAAAGAAGGGTTGTATTCCAAAACTTTATTTAACTCCTCAACTGCCAAGCCATACTTTCCAAGCTTTAGATAATTTCCGGCAAGATAATACCTTGCTTCCCAAAACTCCGGAGATTTTTTAACTGCTTTTTTAAAATAAAAAGCCGACTTTTCGTAGTTTTTATCGTTTGCATACCAGCTTCCCAAAGAATAGAGAGCTTTTAGATTTCCCGGAGCTTTTTTTTCCATATCGGTAAATAAAGAAATGTCGTCTTTCCAAACCTTATTCCTTTCAAAAGTAGCAAAAGAATACAATAACGTTACCACAATGAGAATAAGGGCAACAAAATTTTTCTGACCATTTGAGTTTCCTGCTAATTTAAAAAGTATGTAAACAATAGCCAAAATAAAGCCGAAAGAGCCTATGTAAGTGTATCTTTCCGCCATTGCTCCGCCGCTTGGGATAATATAAGAAACAGGAGCAAGGGATAAAAAAAACCAGGCAATAGAAAAAGAAACAACAGAAAGTCTTCTGTAAAGAAAAACCATTAAAACAAAAAGAGAAATTAAAACGGAAGCGGAAATTAAAAAATCTATATCGTAAATTTTCTGGTTTAAAACGGGGTCAAGTTTATCGTAAGGAAGCATTGTAACCGGAAAATTGCCCACCAGAATATGGTTTGCGGTAAGATTGATAGGAAGAAATAATAAACCTACATACTGGGCAAAAACTTTGACCATAATAAGCATTGTCAAATAAAAGCTGTAGCCAAGGTAATCAGTTCTTGCTATAACATGAAGAATTGCTGTCCTTAAAAAAAAGAAAACTCCAAGGGGAAGGAAAAAAAGGAAATAAGTTTTTATGAATTTTTTATTTTCAAAAATTTTCATAAAATTATCCCTTTCAAAGAAAATATCGTACAAAACAAAGAATATGGGAAGAGTTATTGTCAGTTCGTAAGTAAAAATTGCTAAAGTTGCGAATAAAACCGAAAGGATAGTTTTTCTAGAAACATAAAAATAAAAACTTAAAAAGAAAAAAAGTATACCGAAACTATCCATGGAAGCCGCAATATAATCTATTTGCTCTGTATGAAGAGTATGGACTCCGAAAATAAGGGAAACAAAAAAAATAAGGTAACGTTTTTTAAACATTTTTTCTAAAATAAGATAGATAATCAAAGTTATGGAAATATGAACTAAAAGAGCCTGAAGGTGGTAGAAAAAAGGGTTATCTTTCCACAAAGCGTAGTCAAAAACGTAGATTAATCCCCTTAACGGCCTGTATATTTTACCAAAAGTCTCGGGCGCAGAACCCATTAGAATTTCCGGAATATGGTTAAAGCTTTTTATATCGTTCCATTGCTGTAAAAGCAAATGGTCGTCCCAAGTAAGCTTATTTTGCAAAGTGTTTGAAAAAGCCAAAAAAGTAACGATAGCAATTATTGCCAGCTGGACTCTCCTTTGGGAAAGGAAATTTTTAATTATTTTAAGACTCATTAAATCTTTTAATCATTATACGTTCTTCTCTTTTCAAATCAATAGGAATATTTAATATAAAATATAACTAAGTGCTTCTGGATTTTTGTTTTTAAATATCTTATACTCTCACAATGACAAAAATAAAAGCATTACAAGAAGAAAAGGAATGGGACGAGTATTGGACTAAGAAAAAAACAACATCTCAAGCTATTTACCGCGGTATTGCCAGTTTCTACAGACAATTTATCATTAAAAGAGCCTTAAATCACTTTATCGAACAAGAGTTTAAAAAGGGTTCAATTCTTCTTCATGCAGGCTCCGGAGCCGGACAGGTCGACGAAGATATTATTAATAAATATAAAATAACCGCGCTAGACCTTTCCAAAGAGGCTCTAAAACTTTATAAAGTATACAACGGAAGCAAGGCTAATTTAATGCTTGCCAGTATTTTTAACATACACGCAAAACCTGCAACATACGATGGAATTTATAATCTTGGGGTTATGGAGCATTTTACAAAAGACGAAGATATTAAGATATTAAAAGAATTTTCAAGAGTTTTAAAAGATGATGGAAAAATTGTGCTTTTTTGGCCTCCAAAATTTGGAATTTCTGTGGCATTTTTAAACACCACGCATTTTATTTTAAACAGTATTCTAAAAAGAAATATTAAGCTTCATCCCGACGAAATATCGCTTATTGAATCTAAAAAACAAGCTGGTGAAGTCTTAAAAACGGGGGGGTTTAAAATGACGAGATTTTATTTTGGCCCAAGAGATTTATTCACCTACTGCGTTGTTGTTGCTAAAAAAGCCTAGGGATTTGTTATAAAAGTTTCGCAGAATTTTTGCGGAGTCTGGTTTTCTATTGCAAAATCATCAATTTTAATATTTTGAGGGTATCTTTTTAAGTTAAACTTGCCGCAAATTTTGTCGTTGAATATTTCATAACTTTGTCCCCCATCGGAAAGTCTTGGAATTGCAATATGTTTGTAATCCTTTTTTAACGCCCCGCAATTAAAATCATAGATTATTAAATCGTTGCTTGCGCTTGGATCAATCCTATTGTCGCATCCTCTAAACTTAAGACGTCCAAAGTCAAATTTATCTGCTTTATAAACAGACCTTACTTTAAGATATGTATCTTTGTTATAGCTGTTACTGTAAAAAAGATATTTTTTAAATATGTCAGGAGCGCTTGGAGAATAAATTGTAACTTCTTTTCCTTCATTATTTGCAAGCGCCGCATATTTTGACAAAAGTCTTACATGGAAATCAAAATATCCTCTTAAGGGAAACTGGTAAAAATAGATATTTAAAAAATTTAAAATTAAAAATAAATACAAAACTCCTGTTATTGAAAGTGAAAATCTAAAGTAAAGTTTATTTTTTATTAGATTAATTGTTTCCCAAATTCCAACTCCTATAAAAATCGGAAGAATTCCAAAAGTAAGAGCAAGATGAATTGAAAAATTATCTGTTCTTGCAGAATACAAAAGCTGAGGCAAAACTCCAATTAGTAAAAGAAAAAATAAAAGAAAAAATGCACTTTTCTTCTTTGTAAATACATATGCAAAACCTAAAACTAAAAATAATGCATCTAAGACATAGAAAAATCCGTGTCTTAGAATTGAATAAAACTGATCTCCATAAACAAAAAGGTAATCAAAAGAAAATG
>CAYIOB010000057.1:999-4872 GCA_964364925.1 uncultured Gammaproteobacteria bacterium | reverse complement strand
TGGAATTAATCTTATTCCAAAGTTGATATTGCTCTGGCTTGGTCCCACAGTTACACTTCTCGGATTAGCTGTAGTGGCACTGTAGCCCGAAGGAACAGTAAGCGTAACCGTTCTGGAACCTGCCGTCAGGCTGCTAAATGCATAGTTTCCGCTGGTGTTTGTGGTAGTTGTTTGTCCTGTTGAAAGTCTTAAAGATGCTCCGACATATATGCTTTCGCCGGTATCTCTTGCTCCGTTACCGTTTCCGTCAACAAAAACAGTGCCGGTTATGGAATAGGTAAGAGGAGCAGGGGTCGGAGTCGGAGTGGCAACTACTGTCGGCGCGTAGCCGAAGTTAACAGTTGTACTTGGTCCTAAAGTAACCGTTCTTGGGTTAGTTGTAGTAGCACTGTTTCCCGCGGGAACAGTAAGCGTAACCGTATGCGAACCCGTAGCAACTCCTGTAAAGGAATAATTACCGTTTGTGTCGGTTGTCCTTGTCCCCCCTCCTGTTCCCGAGACCGTTACTGTTCTGCCTGAAGCATTTGCCTCACCCGTATCTTTAGCTCCGTTTCTGTTGGTATCTATATATACGTTGCCGGTTATAGAATAAGTTGCGGGAGCGGAGGTTGGGGTCGGTCCAGGTGTAAGCCGTATGCCAAAGTTGATATTACTCTGGCTTGGCCCGAGAGTTATTGTCCTGGGATTAGTTGTGGTAGCAGTATAGCCTGAAGGAACAGTAAGGAGTAGACTTCTTGTTCCTGCTGTTATATTAAAAAATGTATAATTTCCGCTGGTATCGGTTGTGGTGGAAAATCCGGCGAACTGAAGAGTTGCTCCGACATAGACGCTTTCGCCGGTATCTCTTGCTCCGTTACCGTTGGCGTCAATAAAGACAAGTCCGGAAACATTATAGGTAGAAGGAATTGGTGTTGGAGTAGGGGTTGGAACTACTGTTAGCGCGTAGCCAAAGTTAACTGTTGTACTTGGCCCTAGGGTAACAGTTCTGGGGTTAGCTGTAGTAGCGCTGTTTCCCGCGGGAACGGTAAGAGTAACGGTATGCGAACCTGTAGCAAGTCCTGCGCGTGAGTAATTTCCCGATGTATCGGTTGTTACAGTTGCTCCTCCTGTTCCGGAGATTGTTACTGTTCTGCCGCTTGCATTTGCCTCACCCGTATCTTTGGCCCCGTTTCTGTTTGCATCAATGTATACGTTGCCGGTTATTGAGTAGGTAGGAGCGGGGGTTGGGGTAGGAGTGGCTCCAACCGGTGTTGCAGTTGGAACAGGAGTGGGGGCGGGAGTGTGGGTGGTACAGGGCTGTGTATTGCAGGATTGGGAATAGGCAAAAGTTACATTGCATGCTCCGCCTCCTGTATAAGAATAATAGTAGCAACTCTGGGTTCCTCCCCCGCATGATACGCTGCAAGCTCCGCAGGAAGCGCCGGTGTTACAGGTTGGAACGGGCGTTGGGGCGGGTGTGGGTGTAGGCGTTGGGGCAGTTGATACACAACTTCCTCCGCTGCAGGTTTGGCCGAATGGGCACGAGACGCAGCTATAAGCGCCGGAGCAAGTGCCCGAACTATTGCATTGAGTTTGGCAAACCAGCCCCCCGGAGCAGGATGTTCCGCAGCCTGCTACGGCACTGCATCTGCTGCTGTAGGCTGATATATTTACGCAGGTTCCGCTTGAGCAGGCGTCTCTTCTTTCCATGCATCCTCCTGTGCATACGGCATTAGTCCCGCCGTATGGGCAATCCTGATGGGTTGAACAGCCTCCGCAGCCGCAACTTGGGGAATTCGACTGAATTGTAGTATAGCTGCAATAGCCAACTGTAGCGCTGCAGCCTACAGTCCCTCCGTAATAAGTGCAGCCCTGGCACTGCGTTGCAGGGCAATTCCAGGTTTGAGTTGTAGGACAGCTAGTACAATTAGCCATGCAGGTACACACATAAACAGGTATGCCTCCTGTCACTAACCAAACACATCCCTGCGGGCTCGTCGTGCATCCGGTGCAACTGCCTGCATTTGCTAGGGCCGAACTACATGCACCTGCTAAGGTATCAGAAGCTCCAGCAAAAGAGCCAGATGTATATGTAGTTTTTGAGCAAGTAATGGCTTCTGCAGAGTCTAGTTTTAGTAGCCAAAAGGTTGCGAAGAATAAAAACGTGAACAGAAAAAAATAAATGAATTTCTTCTCTCCTGATTTTATTTTGGAACGTAGTAATAAACTCATAACAAAAAGTTATAAAATCCTTTGTTAAATTAATAATAGAGGCTTTTTAGGAGAATTGTCAAGGCACTTGAGTAGTCTTATTTAGAGTCTATTTCTATCATCGGGGCATAGAGCTTAAAAGCCCTATTTTCTCTTACATTAGCTGTGCCTAATGAGTCATTTATTAAATCGAAAGTAGTTTTGTTCATCGCAAGTTTATCAGGGGCTATGTTGAGTTTTGTTCCTGCTTCGGCTGTTGTAATTATTGATTTCAGTGTAGAACCGAGTCCAACCTGGCTTGAGATAAAGTCAGGACCTTTGCCTACTTCAATAAGCTTTGATTGCGGATCATCTGTTTCTCTTTTGTAAACAACTGTATTTTCGTCAAATTGGTAGTCTATAGTTAAACCCGCATATTTATATGCATCTATGTAGATTCCTCTACTTAGAAATCTTCCTGAACTTTCTCTTGTAAGCTTTTCTCCATCCAACGTTGCGGTTACCCACATGGAATTGGTTTCGGGATTAGGTTCAGATGCTACGATTGTTGGATATTGATTAGTAAGAAAAAACCCTTTATCTGGACCTAATGCAAGGAAGTTTTCAAATTTCCCTTTACTTACTGTTTCTGGATTTAAAGGAATTTCTTCAATTGAAAGAGTAGGCGTGGGGGATTCTTTGGGATTTTGAACATCTGTGGCGACTGGTAAAGGCGCACGTGATGGTTCACTACCCTGAGCATTTACATCTCCTCCGATTCCTCCTAAAAGAGTAACCCCAAGACCGACTGCGGCAAGTCTTCGTCTAACAGAATGAACCAATCCTCCCTTTTTGTTTTTACCTGCCTCGTCATGAGACGGTAGTTCTGAAATAGATGACATATCTTTTGTAGGTTCCATTATACTAGATTATGTTGAGTTTAGTCAATTAAAAAGTAAAAGTCAATATATTCATATTACATGGCTTTTTCTAGCAAAAGATAAATCTCCTCCGCTTACCAGAAAAATAGAGTAAATATATTACTCGGTAAGATATATTTGTTTAACAGTTTCAGGAGAAGTAAGGGTAATGGAAAGGTGCAGGACTTTACCAAACATATTGTTGTTAAATAAAATATTTTTATCTATTTCATTAAATCCAACAGTTGCAGAGGATTGAGTTGCAGATTTTTCTGCCTGCCCTTGTTCTAGAATAAATAAATCTTTAGTATAAGGGAGATTTTTTATACCGTTGTAAGTGACAATTTGTATATAGTTATTGTTGAACCCTGAAAATATTCCATAGGTTTCTTCGGGGTATTGGGCAGTGTCTATTGGAATTTTTTTTTCGCTTATTAACTCAATATAGTTTGACATTTGAGCATCCGTTGCCTGATTGTCTAGTTTTAAATAGTTTTTAAATTTAGGATTGTCTGCAAGCAAATTGTTTGTTAATGGTGTTTTCTGAACACTAAACGGTTGGTGGGGGAGGAAGCCAAGTTGGTTGGGGTAAAGAGCGGAAAGAGAGAGGATGTTAAAGTAGTTTAGAGTTCCGAACAATACTATTATAATAATAAGCACAAAGCTTATTTCAAATAGCCCCACTTCCAAAAAAGCCAATCTCCTTTTTCTGTTTTGTTTTTTTAGAATGTCGGCGGAATTAAACTCTTCCATAAATTAATAGTAGGAAACATAAGTATTTTTG
>CAYIOB010000057.1:0-989 GCA_964364925.1 uncultured Gammaproteobacteria bacterium | reverse complement strand
AGACAAAAACAGCACAAATTTGCTTGATTTCTACATAAGTATTTTTGTCAACAAGGAAGGGGAAGGAATTTGGTACTACTAGCGATACGGGATCGTTGGTAGGTATGTTTGGTATATTGACAGATAGGCGAAACGTGGTGTTATACTATTTCCCATGAATAAAAATACATTATTTGTCCAAACAACTGTAACAAAAAATGACCTGAAGGGATTGGCAACAAAAAATGACCTGAAAGGATTAGCAACAAAAAATGACCTTGCAGGGCTTGCAACTAAATTTGCAACTAAAGCAGAACTTAAAAAGACGGAAAGAGTTTTAAGAACAGAAATTCTGAGAGTCGAAGAAAAAGTTGAAGAACTTCAAGATGGTCAAAAAAGAGTGGAGACAACAGTGAATAGGATGGCGAATCAATTAGATGGATTTGTAGGAACAGTTGATGATTTAAGAATTGATAGCCAAGTCGGCGCTAATCAAATCCATGAATTACGCGAAACCGTTAAAGACCACGAAACACGAATAACAGAACTCGAATCCTCAAATTGAAACTTCTGAGTTTTTTAGCCGAGTCAGACTCGGCGAAGTTAAACTCCTCCATTAAGTTAATAGTAGGAAAGAAGAGAAGAGATGTCAAGAGTTCCAGCCCCCAGCTTCCATTGTCTATCATCAAATAAAGTATTGCATGCTAATTTCAATACTGATACAATATTTGTATGAAATCTCAAGTTTTACATTCGGTAGTTTGGAAAGAAAAAAAGCTTTTTGTGGCTAAGTTTTTAGAACTTGAACTTGCAAGCCAAGGAAAAACACGCGACGAAGCCTTAAAAAACCTAAAAGAAGCGTTGGAGCTTTACTTAGAAGGTGAAAAAGGCGGTAGTCTTCTTTTTCCTTCGATAGAAAACGTGACCACACAAAAAGTGCTCTTAAATTAATGCCCAAAACTTACGGCGCTGCCTCCTGCCAGGTATAATTGGCTTTTTTAATAAAGGCA
>CAYIOB010000056.1:0-4913 GCA_964364925.1 uncultured Gammaproteobacteria bacterium | reverse complement strand
GTAGGTCTTGCTAAAATCTTCGGTACTGCCGAGGGCCAAACCAAACCATCCCAGGAAACAGCTGGCCAAACAGCGCCTGCCGACTCGCCTCGCGGCGAAGCGGGTACGACCAAAGAGAGCCTTCTTGAACAAGCCAACCAAGCGTATCAATCCGCCATTAATGCGCAACGGGAGGGAAACTGGGGAAGATACGGAGAAGAAATAAAACGCTTAGGAGAAATCTTGAGTAAGCTACGCTAATGATTCCGTTTATCATAATCAGGAAGATATTTTTATCCATTACGCCTCTAGTATTTTTTTATCTTTTAAGAAAAGTATCTAAAGACAGTACCTTAGGAAAATCGAAGCTATCTAATATTGATAAAAGTCAGATTGTAGAAGGAGAAATTGTAGATGAAAGTAGTCGTAACCGCTGACCCCGATTCAATCGGGGCTGATATTCATTATGGCGTTGGTATGACAATCGTTATAAGGATAAAAAGGTCCTAGACCAGCATGCTCAGCCGCAATATTGACTTATAAAGGTTCTTAGTTCCATACTTAATTAAATAGTGGAAAAACTTAAGTTAAAAATCAAGAAACTTCTTAGAGTTTTAGGGCCCGGTGTTATAATAGGAGCCGCAGATGATGATCCTTCCGGTATAGCCACATATTCCCAGACAGGCGCGCAATTTGGTTATGGTTTGCTTTGGACAGCCGTTTTTATGCTGCCTTTTCAAGCAGGAGTTCAAGAGGCCTGCGCCCGTATTGGGGCCGTAACGGGAAAAGGAATAGCAGCTGTTGTTAAACAGCATTACAGTAAAAAAATTCTTTACGCGGTGGTACTGCTTGTATTGGTGGCAAATACAATTAATATTGGCGCAAATATCGGTGCAATGGCGGCCGCGGCCGGTCTAATTGTGCCGATAAATCTTGCCGTTCTCGCACTCATTTTTACCGCGTCGATGCTTAGTTTGGAAATTTTTACTTCATACAAGGTCTATTCAAGAATTCTCAAATGGCTGTGTCTCTCTTTGCTTGCATATCCTATTACAGTTTTTATTGTTACACAGCCGTGGGGAACTCTATTAAAAGCTACGTTTATTCCGCATATTGAACTGAATTTTCAATTCTTATTCATTATTACCGCAGTACTGGGCACCACCATTTCGCCCTATATGTTTTTTTGGCAGGCATCGGAGGAAACTGAGGAAGAGCGATTGGCTCATCTCTTAGTAAGAAATGATAAGCCTCGTATCAGTTGGGGATTTATCCGTAATTTGAGGATAGATAATTTTATCGGAATGTTGTTTTCGGAAATAGGAACGTGGTCAATAATTGTTGTTACTGCAACAGTTTTGAATGCCAATGGATTTACCGATATTAAAACTGCCGCAGATGCGGCAAAAGCATTGGAACCCTTGGTTAGCACATTCCCTAACGCAGGATATCTTGCGAAAGTAATATTCGCCGTAGGCATTATCGGTCTTGGATTTTTGTCCGTACCGATTCTTGCCGGATCAGCAGCTTATGCGTTTACAGAAGCATTCAACTTAAATGAGGGGCTTAATTTAAAGTTAAAAAAAGCTCACGGATTTTACGGGGTTATCATTGTTGCCACACTAATTGGTTTAGTGATTAATTTTATCGGAATTAATCCAATCAAATCTTTGATTTTTGCTGCGGTTATTAATGGAGTGGTGGCAGTGCCTCTCATTTTTATAATCGCATCAATTTCCCGAAATGAAAAAATAATGGGACAGTACAAAAGCGGTTTGATTTCTAATTTGCTGGTTTTGCTAACTTTTCTTGGGATGGGTCTAGCTGTCATTGGCATGCTGTTAGCGTTTAGGTAAGACGCCAAAAGGAATAGAGGGCGATTGCAAAATAGCTTCAATTGTGGTATACTTGCAGGCAAGTTGACGAACATAAGCAATAAAGTCTCATTTTCTCCCAAGTGCAATCATTGCGGCGGAAAGCTTGCTTTGGTTGAGGAAAAAACGGTAAAAATTGAGAATTATGCCTCTTTAATAACCACAAAAACCTATAAATGTTTGAATGAAGAATGTCAGGTAGATATCGATAAAAAAACCGTGGGAAGAATTAAGCTTCAAAAACAGCAGGATTTAGCAAAAAAAAGCCGAGTAAAAGCAAAAAAAAGCATGAGGCTGAATAAAAAGAAAATCTCCCGTTAACCTTCTTCCTGTTTGGTTAAAAAAACAAATCCGCATTGAATAGTATGTTCAATTATTATTCCTAATCCTAAACCAATTAAGACAATGGTTGTTAGCACATGATTATTATTAATCATAATAGGAACAGCAAAAAACGAAGTAAGCCCGTACATACTATGATGAAAATGGTACCCTTTTTTAGTAGTTATTCTTTCTATTTTTTCGGGATTAGAATCGTAAATAAAAGATACAAATCTGCTTAGAAACCCCCCCAAAAAAACAGCTACTAGGAATATTGTTACTTCTTGCATACGTAAAAATAATTCTATCATAAAAGTCAATTTAAAGGAAATATCCTAGAATAATTTCCTATGCTGGCATTGAAGCTAAAAATCAATTAGAATTTTAATCCGTTGGGGAAAATAAGCGAGTATAAGTAAAAAATAGAGGCAATTGTAACCGCAACAAATGTAATTATTAAGATAGTATTTATCAATCTGTTATTCACATATTCTCCCAAAATTTTCTTGTCATTTGAAAGTACATAAAGGAATACAAAAATCGGCAAAAGCAAAACCGCATTTAGCGCTTGAGAAACAACGAGTATTGTTATAAGCGGGAATAAGGGAAGAATTACCATAAGTCCCCCTAAGATTAAGGATATAGCAAATAATCCATAGAATTGAGGAGCCTCCTTGAATTTAAAATTAAGACCTGATTCTATTCCGAACGCTTCGGTTATAACGTACGACGTAGAAATTGGAACAAGAGCCGCTCCGAAAAGTGAAGCATTTAAAAGTCCGAAAGAAAAAAGTATGGTTGCAAAATCTCCTGCCAAAGGCTTCAAAGCCAGCGCGGCATCCCTGGCGTCATTTATTGATATGCCTTTTGCAAAAAGAGTTCCTGCTGTTGCAACTATTATGAAAAAAGCAATAAAGTTGGTTAGAAAAGTGCCAAAAAAAACATCCCCTCTTTCAATTTTTAAATCCCCTTTGGTAAGCTTTTTATCAACGACGTAATCCTGAATAAAAAACTGCCCCCAAGGCGTAATTGTTGTTCCGATAACAGCCATTAGAGTTAAAATATACACGTTACTGAATTCAAACGTAGGTATTACCAGGCTTTTAACAGCTAATCCCCAGTTTGGATTAATAATTACGGCAGATAAGACATAGGCAATATAGAAAAAAGAAACAAGCAAAAATATTCTTTCAAGTCTTTTAAAACTCCCTTTGGTAACAAGCAAAAATATTAAAGCAACCGCTGCGGGAACAGACACGATACGCGGAATGCTAAATATTTCCAACGCCGCCGCAATTCCTGCAAATTCGGCTGCTATTGTTCCCATGTTGGCTGTAAAAAGAACTGCCATTACAAAAGTAGTCCAGCGAATTCCAAACTTTTCTCTTATTAAAGAAGCCAATCCTTTTCCCGTCGTGAGTCCCATTCTTGCGCCTATTTCTTGGGTGATTGCCAGAGAAAAAGTCGTCAAAAACAAAATCCATAAAAGGGAATAGCCAAAAGATGCTCCTGCAATAGAGTACGTTGTTATTCCTCCGGCATCATTGTCAACCGAGCCGGAAATAATTCCGGGTCCTATAATGACAAAAATCGGGAGAAACAGTAATAATCTTCTTCTAACTAATTTAAATAGCCTCATTTTCCCTTGTTCTTTCTTCTATTTTGCTAAGTATGGTGTCTACGGTTACTGCGCCGATAGGTTTCTTTTCCTTGTCAACAACCGGAAGGATTCTTAGGTTGTATTGACTGAATATTTTTATGATTTGGTTAAGGTCAACGTTTGGGTAGACAAATTTTCTTTCCGAAACAATGTCTTTTGCAAGGGCAAGAGGGTCACAGTCTAAAATGTCTTTTGTATATAAAACTCCAATCAATTTACTGTTTCCGTTGGTAACAAGTATTGTTTCGGGTTTTGGGGTTTGGTTATATAGCTCGTTGTAAACCTCTTTTACAGTTTTATCTCCGTCTACGGAGTAGTAAATAACATTCATTAGTCCTCCGGCAGTATCGTTTCCAAAATCAAGCAGCCCTTCGACTCTTTGGGCTTTTTCATTTCCCAATAAGCTTAATATCTCCCTTATTCTTAGAGGATTTAATTTATAAAAAAGATCTGCGATTTCCGTTATGCGCATTTTATCGACTATTCTTTTTAGAGGAGAAAGAGGTAATTGTTCGAGGATTGCTTCCTGGGTGCGGTAATCGGCTTCTTCAATGGCCATGACCGCCCTATCCGTGTCAAGGCTTTCGACAATCCCAAGTCTTTCCTTGCTTCCTGCTTCTTCCAAGATGTCTGCTAACTCGCTGGGGTGTAAGGTATTTAGATTGCCTTGCGTTAGCTTAATTCTTACGTTGCCTGTTTGATAGTCAAAAGCTTCTATCATTTGCCAAGGCAGTATTTTGGCTTTGCTTTTTATAATAAAGCCTATTCCAAGTCTTCTGACAAGACCTGCAAAGCCTATGTCTATGCCAACCACTTTTGTTTCTCCGTTATTTTCGAGCAAAACGTCATTTACCCGAACCAGTCTTTTTCCGTCGATATCAATTACCTGTTTGTCTAAAAGATCTTCGTTAAGGTAAAAATCTTTCTCGTCGTAGGGTAGAAACGGAGTTTTTTCGGATTTCAGGATTATTCTGTCTTTATTTAAGTCGATTACCGAGGGAGAAATCGTTATTTTTTTATTGTCTTTTGTAATAACGATTTTAGACAGAGAAGGATTTTGATGATTTTCAAAAACAGCC
>CAYIOB010000055.1:0-5111 GCA_964364925.1 uncultured Gammaproteobacteria bacterium | reverse complement strand
TTGAAAAAAACATAGACAGAATTTCGCAAAGACTCGTGAATGATAAAAGTGAAAAAAAGGCTGATGAATAACTTTCATACGAGCGTACTTTTAAAAGAAACAATTGATTTTTTACAAGTTAAAAAAGGCGGAAAATATATAGATGCGACCCTGGGCGGCGGAGGACATACGCTAGAAATTATAAAAAGAGGCGGAATAGTTTTGGGGATAGATTTTGATCAGGAAGCTTTAGATTATGTTGAGAGGAATTTCAAATTTCAAATTTCAAATTTCAAATTGACGTTAGCCAAGGGGAATTTTAAAAATTTAGAAGAAATTGCACATTCAAATAATTTTAATAAGGTCAAAGGCATAATTTTTGACTTGGGAGTTTCGTCTTACCAGCTTGAAAACGGCAAGCGCGGATTCAGTTTCTTAAAAGGAGGCCCGCTTGACATGAGAATGGATAAGGAGCTGGGAGTTAAGGCCAGCGATCTTTTAAATATCTTATCGAAAGGAGAACTTTATGAAATATTTATTAAGCTGGGTGAAGAGCGTCGTGCTCGCGCCATTTCTAGCAGTATTGTTGGCGCCCGTAGAGTAGCGCCGATTCAAACAACAGGAGATTTGTCCGGCGTTATCCAGAAGGCTTTAGGCATAAAAGGTGAAATAACGGATTTTACTAAAGCGCAAATAGGTAAAAGAGTATTTCAGGCATTAAGAATCGCAGTAAACGATGAGCTTGAAAATATAAAGATAGCTTTGCCAAAGACCCTGAATCTGTTAGAAAGCGGGGCGAGAGTAGCAGTAATAAGTTTTCATTCTTTAGAAGATAGGATTGTTAAACAAAGTTTTATTGATTTTCAAAAAAGAAATATGGGAAAAATAATAACTAAGAAACCGGTAACTGCCGGAAAAGAAGAAATAGAGAGTAACTCAAGAAGCAGAAGCGCAAAATTAAGAGTTTTTGAAAAAAATTAATATGAGAAAACCAGCTCTTGTAATAGGATTTTTAGTAATCGTAATACTTGCTTTGTCGGTTATTAAAACATTTGCCTCGAATAGAATCTCTACTTCGGGACAGGTTCTTGGGGCAATAGGGGATAAAATTAATTTTTATAAAACAGAAAATACCCTGCTTAGTGAAAAATTGTATTCTTTGTCTTCCCTAACAAATTTATTGTCTCAAGCGAATAGCTCGGGATTTGTTAAAGAGGAAACAAGTTTTGTTCTGACAAATCCAATACCTATTGCTCTTAAACAATGATATGGAGATATCGCTTCATTTTTCTAATTTTGGTTTTGCTTTTTATTTTGGTAATTGGCAGGCTTTTTTATTGGCAGGTAGTAAAAGCGCAGGAATTGTCCACGCTTGGTCAGCTTCAGTATGGTAGAACGATAACCATTTTCCCTCAAAGAGGAGAAATAAGAAGTTCGGATGGATTCCCAATAGTTACAAACAAGATTTCTTACCTTGTTTTTGCAAACCCTAAAGAAATTAAAGATAAGAAGACCGCTATTAATACGCTTTCTCAGATTTTAAGCTTAGATGCAGCCTCGATTAGCGCGAGTCTTTCTCTTGATAGATTTTGGGTGACTTTAACATCGGGAATTGATACGCAGACAAAAAATAGACTTGATAAATTAAACTTGCCCGGAATAGGTTTCCAACAGCAGTATAGCCGTTTTTACCCCGAAGCATCTTTAGCGGCGCAGCTTGTGGGATTTGTCGGTAAAGACGAAGCCGGAGGAGACAAAGGCTATTTCGGTTTAGAAGGTTACTATAACAGGCTTTTAAAGGGAAAGACAGGAAGCGCAATGCAAATTCATGACGCATTTGGAAAACCCATATTGGCAAGACTTAACCAGCAGTCCGGGCAAATAGACGGAAGCAGTCTTGTTTTAAGTTTAAATAGGCCAATTCAGTTTTTGGTCGAAAGAGTATTAAAGGAAAGTATTGATAAATACGGAGCAGCAAGCGGAATGGTTGGCGTTATGGATCCTAAAACCGGCGAGATTTTAGCAATGGCCTCCTTCCCTGCTTTTGACCCGAGAAATTATCAGGATTTCTCCGACAGCCTATACAAAAATCCTTTTATATCGGATTTATACGAGCCCGGTTCGACTTTTAAACCGCTTGTGATGTCTTCTGCTTTGGATTCTAAGGTAATTACGCCTCAAACAAAGTGCGACAGATGCGCCGGTCCTGTTGCTGTGGGAGGGTACGACATTCGAACGTGGAATAATAAATATTATAAAAATATAAATATGGCAGATACAATTCTGCATTCGGATAATACCGGAATGGTATTCGTAGCGCAAAAACTGGGCTTAGACAGAATGATTAACTATTTAAATAAATTTGGAATAGGAAACAGTACTGGCATAGACTTACAGGGAGAAGTTTCTGCTTTTTTAAAGCCAAAAGAAAAGTGGTATACCGTTGATTTAGCCACAACAGGCTTTGGGCAGGGTATATCGGTTACCCCTATAGAGTTATTAAGTTCAATAGGCGCTATTGCAAATGAAGGTAAAAGGATGGAGCCCCACGTAGTTTCGGCGGTAGAAAATTCCGATGGAACCCTAGTTAAAATACCGCCTAAAGTCGTAGGCGAGCCTATAAGTCCGCAAACAGCCAGGGTAATGACCGAGATGATGGTAAACGCGGTAAATAAGGGAGAAGCCTCTTGGGTGCGTCTTAAGGGTTACAGAATAGCCGGTAAAACAGGAACAGCCTCTATACCTGTTGAAGGCCGTTATGACCCTAACCAGACAATTGCTTCATTTGTGGGATTTGCTCCGGCAGATAATCCTAAGTTTGTGATGTTGGTCATATTGAATAGACCGACAACATCTATTTACGGCGCGGAAACAGCCGCTCCGATTTTTTTTGAAATAGCAAAAAATATTCTTTCTTATTACGGAATCCCTCCGAGCGGACAATAGCAGAAAAATAGGCTATAATACGTCTATTGTGAGAAAGATAAGAGAAATCCTGATTAAGCCGGTTCTTTTTTATTTTAGAATATTGGCTAAGCTTCAGCTAAAGAAAATAAATCCAATTGTCATTGGAATTGGCGGGGCAAGCGGTAAAACTTCTCTTTCAGGACTCATTTACTCAATTCTTAAAGAAAAGTACAAAGTTAGACAGGGAATGGGTAAAAACAGTGAAACCGGAATTCCGTTAAGTATTTTAGGAATATCCATAAACAATTATTCGGTTTCGGACTGGTTTAAAGCTTTTATTTTGGCTCCGTTTAAAGTTTTGCTTGACTGGAGACATTATGATTTCTACGTAGCGGAAATGGGCATAGACGGTCCTTTTGAGCCCAAGAACATGAGCTATCTTCTTAGAATCGTTAAGCCGCAAGTTGGGGTATTAACTAATATCTCGCTTGAGCACAGTGAATATTTTGATCCTTTGGTTAAAGATAGCAGTCAGGAAGAAAGAGCAAGGAAAATTCTTGATTTAACAGCAAGGCAGGAAAGTTTGCTTATTACCCGCCTTGGGAAACAGCAAACAGCGGTTGTAAATGCGGATGATGGGCAAACGCAAAAATATTTAAATAAAATTAAGGCAGATGTTATTTCGGTATCTTTAAGTAATTCAAAAGCGGATTTTTTTGCCCAGGAGATAGAAACAAGTATTAGCAGTTTTAAAGTTAATTTTTATCATAAAGGGAAAATGTACGCTGTAAAATTAAATACTCCTTTGCCAAGTCACTACGCCTATTCGTTTCTTATGGCAATTGCGGTTGCTACTAAGCTTGGTTTTTCGGAAGAAGAAGCAGTTAAAGCTCTTGAAAAGAATTTTTCATTACCGCCCGGACGAATGAGTGTTTTCACCGGCATAAAAGAAACGACGATTATTGATTCTTCCTACAACAATGCTACTTTAACTCCTCTTTTAGATATTCTTGAAATGCTTAAAAAAATTGCCGGGAAAAGACGAAAAGTTGCAATCTTAGGCGACATGCGTGAACTTGGAACACTAAGCGGGAAACAGCACCAAATAATTGCTAAAAAAATATTGGGAACTTGTGACATAGCGATTTTAATAGGGCCTTTGATGCAGAAATTTGTGGCGCAAATTCTTAAAAACAATAATTTTTTATTTTATGCTTTTCCCACTTTTACAAATGCTAAAGACGAAATGTTAAAAATTATTAAGTCCCAAGATTTAATTTTGGTAAAAAGTTCCCAAAATACTCTTTTTCTTGAGAGAGTTGTGGAAATGCTTTTAAAAAATTCTAAAGATACAGAAAAGCTTTGCAGAAGAGGAGAGTTTTGGGATAAAAAACGGGAGCAATCTCTATAAGTTAATTTCCAAAAAATCGTTTACTTCCGTTTGGCTTTTTTTAATCGCTCCTTTTTCCAATTCAATTACTAAGTTGCCTTTCGGGTTCCATAAAAATACTCGGTTTGGCTGAAGATTTTCTTTAACGCAAATAACTCTAAATTTTTTGTCGGTAATTATTATATCAATCGGATATTTCATTCCAAATGTATGAATGCCAAACCTGGTATAAAAAACAACGGTTTCGGGAGTTTTGCTATTAATTAAGCCTTTACTTTTGCTCCGGAAATCTTTCAGTAGTTTAAAATCCTTAGATATATCCGTATTTTTGGTTCTATTTTTGATCATAATTTATTATACATCCTAAGCCTAAAAAGAGTAGAGAAAGCTTTAAATAAGAGGTATAATATAGCGATGTGGCAAAGGATTAAAAATATTTACCATTTTTTTGTAGCAATTTTTGCTAATATTTTATTCTTTTTTCCTTCGAGAAAAATGAAAGTAGTAGCCGTAACCGGAACGGATGGAAAAACAACGACAGTATACTTGATTTACCATATTTTAAAAAGTTCAGGAGCTAAGGTTTCGATGATTTCAAGCATAGCCGCTGTAATTGATGGCAAGGCGTACGATACGGGTTCTCATGTTACCACTCCGGCTTCTTTTTTACTTCAAAAATTTTTAAGAAAAGCCCGAAATAAAAAATCAGAATATTTTGTTTTAGAAGTTACGTCCCATGCAATTGATCAAAACAGAATCGTGGGAATTCCGATTAAAGTAGGAGTTTTAACCAATGTAACAAATGAGCATCTGGATTACCATAAAACCTATGATA
>CAYIOB010000054.1:0-5379 GCA_964364925.1 uncultured Gammaproteobacteria bacterium | reverse complement strand
GCCGAAAGCCGGATTACGCTAGCCGTGGATGGCCCTGGGGAAGCCCAAGAGACGTATTTCTTGCAATAAAAGAGGAAAAAAGAGAAGAGATAGTGTTTTATTTAAAAGAGGCTTATGGAAAACATGCTTTGATTTTAAAAACGGAAGAGGCTGTCAAGATGGGTTTGTTTGGAGATGGAAGTCCAAGTTCGGAGTTTTTACAAAGATTGGGAAATATTGTAATATTGCCTTTTCGCGGAAATACAATATGGTACGAACATATTAAAGGAGAATTATTTGAATTTAAAGGTCATCATGGAGGATTAACAGAGGATGAAATGCTTATTCCTTTTGCTCTTGCCAAATTTGAAGATTTAATATGATAAATATATCCGCAATTGTAATTGTTAAAAACGGACAAGATTTAATAGGTAATTGTCTTGATAGCTTATCTTTTTGCGACGAAATTATTGTTGTAGACGGCGGGTCGGAAGACAAAACAATAGAAATTGCAGAAAAGAAAAAGGCAAAAATTTTTAAACATGAAATGCAGGATTTTTCAGAAAGCAGAAATTTCGGATTAGAAAAAGCAGCGGGCAAATGGGTTTTGTATGTGGATGCAGACGAAAGAATAACATCAGAACTTGCAACAAACATAAAAAGAAAGATTGTAACTGATGTAAATTCCGGAATTTCCGCTTACAAGATTTTAAGGGAAAATTTTTATTTGGGAGAAAACGCGTGGCCATACATCGAAAAACTAGAAAGACTTTTTAAAAAGGATAAATTAAAAGGTTGGCAAGGCAAGCTTCATGAAAGTCCGATTGTAGAGGGAAAAGTTGGTGAATTGGGAGGATTTTTGCTTCATTACACGCATCGGGATTTAACCTCAATGGTTAATAAAACACTGGAGTGGTCAAAAACAGAAGCAGAGTTACGTTTCAAATCAAATCATCCGAAAATGACTTGGTGGAGATTCCCGAGAGTAATGATGACCGCATTTCTAAATTCTTATATTAGACAAGGCGGATATAAAGTAGGCATGGTGGGCTTAATTGAAAGCATTTACCAAGCATTTAGTATGTTTATCACTTACGCAAGGCTTTGGGAAATGCAAAAAAAGACGGATTCTAGAAAATGAAAAAGTTTTTGTTTAGATTTTGGCCAATCATTTTTATCTTTTTAATTTGGTTTATTTTTTCAAGCCCGTATTTTATAAAAAATAAAGTTCCTTTCGCTTCAAATTATCAGGTAAATTTTTTCTCACCCTGGAGTACATACCCTCAATTTGCCGGCCCTGTAAAAAATAACGCTATGCCGGATGTAATAGGTCAAATTTATCCCTGGAAACATTTTACTATACAATCTTTAAAAGCCGGGCAAATTCCCCTTTGGAATCCATATAGCTTTTCAGGAACTCCTCACCTTGCTAATTATCAATCTGCTGTTTTATCCCCATTTAATATATTATTTTTTGTTTTTCCTTTTATAGATGCTTGGAGCGTTTTAGTTTTACTGCAGCCATTGTTGGCAGGACTTTTCATGTATTTATTAATGAGAGCTTTAGGCCTCAAACGCCCAGGAAGTTTAATTTCTTCAATTGCTTTTATGTTCTGCGGATTTATTACCACCTGGATGGGATACGCAACCTTAGGTTATTCAATTTTATTTTTGCCTTTAGCAATTTTTAGCATAGAAAAGTTTTATTCGTCTAATAAAATAAGGTATTTATTTTTATTGTCGCTAACTATTCCTTTATCATTTTTCAGCGGACATTTTCAAATAAGTTTTTATTTTTTTGTTTTTGTAGTTTCTTACATAATATTTAAATTTTTTCAAACAAAGAATAGGCCTAATACTTTCTACCTAGCGCTTTTTGCCTTTTTCGGAGTTTTACTTTCTCTGCCGCAACTTCTTCCGTCAATTGAGCTTTATTCGCAAACCCTAAGAAGTACTCTTTTTCAGAAAGCGGAAACAATCCCGTGGGGATATATGCCTACGTTTATAGCCCCGGATTTCTTAGGAAATCCTGTTACCAGAAACGATTGGTTTGGTCATTATGCGGAGTGGAATGCATATATAGGATTAATACCATTAATGGTTGCTTTTTACGTATTTATGAGTAGAAAAATTACTCGAGTAATTTTCTTTATTATTTCAGCTATTTTGGCTATTCTTTTGGCATTTCAAACTCCGGTTTTGGATTTATTAATAGCCTCTCGCTTTCCGGTTTTATCAACCAGTGCCGCAAGCAGAATCATAGTATTGTTTAGCTTTTCCTTTGCGGTTTTGTCAGGTTTTGGATTAGAATATTTATTTGAAGACGCAGAAAATAAAAGATTTAAAAAAATCTTTCTATGGCTAGGCGGATTTGCTATTGTTTTTGTTAGCCTGTGGCTTGTTGTTTTGTTTAAATTGATATTGCCAATAGATAAAATTATTATTGCAAAACAAAATCTTATTCTGCCGACAATAATCTTTTTTCTTTTTACTTCTTGCATTTTGTTTTTGCTTATTAAAAAAAAGCTTAAGATTAATAAAAACATAAAGTATGCAATTTATTTTTTTATAGTTATACTTGTGGCTTTTGATTTATTGCGTTTTGCAGCAAAATGGCAGGCGTTTGATCCCAAAAACTTAGCATTTATCGATCTTCCCATAACCCGTGAGCTTGAAAAAATTTCAGGTTACGAAAGAGCTGTCGGTAACTATGGAGCAGAAGTTTCCGTTTATTATTCCCTGCCTTCCATTGAGGGATATGACGCAGTTTACATAAGAAAATATGGAGGGTTTATTGCAAGCCTAGCAAGTGGAAGAGTTGAGGAATCTGCCCGTTCAGTCGTTTCCTTTTCCAGAAACGGCGTAAATACCGCTAAAGCAGTTAACCTTTTAGGCGTAAAATATGTTGTTCATAAAATTTCCGACGGAAACAATGTTTGGACATTTCCATATTGGGATTATCCAAAGGATGCGTTTACACTAATCTACGGAGATGATAAATATCAAATATATAAAAATAACGGTGCTTATCCCAGAGCATTCTTAGTTGATAAATATAAAGTTGCGGAAAACCCGCAAGAAACACTGGATACAATGTTTAGCAATAATTTTGATCTTAGAAACTCAATAGTTCTGGCAAAAAATCCGGGATTACAATCAACAATTGATTTTAAGGGCGAAGCGTTGGTTTCTGAACATACTCCTAGTCAAGTTGTAATTAAAACTAAAGCAGACACAAGTTCTCTGTTATTTCTATCAGATACTTATTACCCTGGTTGGAAGGCATATGTGGATGGCAAAGAATTAGAAATATATTTGGCAGATTACGCTTTTAGAGCGGTAGTTGTGCCACAGGGAAACCATACAGTTACGTTTACTTACGACCCCTTAAGCTTTAAAATCGGTATTTTGGCCGTAGTCTTAGGCGGTTTTTCCGGTTTGATTTTCTCTATTTATTTACTTAGAGGTAAAAAATTATTGTTTTGATTCCCAGAATTTTAGCTCGGAGAGCTTCATTTTCTTTTTTGCGAAAAAGAATAAATAAGCAATTTCCAGTATCCCGACAGTATTAACTACAAGCATAACCACGAACCAATTTCTTTGCTCGTTTTTTGTTGCTCTCCACAATGCGATTCCTTTCCAAAGAAGAGACCATAAAAATAAAACAAAAAGCAAAACCGGGGAAATTTGAGTCAGGCCGTATAAACCGTTCATACCCTGATTATAGAGCATTGTTCTTGAGCTTTGCAAGGAGAATAAAACTTGCTAGAATAAGATTGTGAGAATAGGTATATTCGATCCGTATGTTGATGATTTAGGCGGTGGAGAGAAATATATGATGACCATTGCCGAGTGCTTATCAAAAAAGCATGAGGTATATGTTTTTTGGGATAATAAAAAAGACATAGAAGAACTTCTAAAGCGTTTTACCATTGATCTCTCAAAAGTTAAAATTACAAAAAACATTTTTACACCGGGATTTGGTTTTTTTAATAGAATATTGGAAAGCAAAAAATACGATGTAATAATCGTTCTAAGCGACGGCAGTATACCATTTCTTCTTTCAAAAAAAACTTTACTTCATATACAGCAGCCATTAGACGCAATTGAGAAAAAAAAATTAAAAACTAGAATAAAACTTTTAAGGGTTACGGGAATTTTTTGTAATGCTGAATATACAAAGTCGTTTAATGCAGGCAAATTTTCAAAAATGACCACAGTTATATATCCCCCTGTTAATTTGTATACAAATAAAGCCCAGAAAAAAAACATAATTCTTCATGTTGGAAGATTCAGGGTAAAAAACGTAATAGGAGTAGACGATTATAAAAAACAAGCAGTAATGGTTAAAGCATTTAAAGAAATGGTTGATAAGGGTCTTAGGGATTGGGAGTTTGTTCTTGCAGTCAGCATAAGGGAAAATGATAAAAAACAGTTTGAGGAAATAAAAAAACTAACACGTGGATATCCGATTAGGTTTATCGTAAATTCTCCAAACGATGCATTGGGCGATATTTATTCCAAAGCTAAAATTTATTGGCACGCTTCAGGTTTTGGGGAAAATTTAAAAGAACATCCCGAATTTGCCGAGCATTTTGGGATTTCAACAGTTGAAGCTATGGGTGCGGGAGCAGTGCCTGTTGTTATTAATGCGGGGGGTCAAAGAGAAATAGTAACAGAGGGTGAAAATGGGTTTCTTTGGGATTCAATAGAAGAACTTCAATCAAAAACTATGGAATTGATAAAAAACGAGCCGTTTCTAAATAAGCTTTCGGAACAGGCCATGGAATCTGCCAAAAAATTTAGCAAAGAAAGATTTTGCCGGGAAATTAACAATTTAATTTTGCAATGAAAAATTTTTTACCTTTTGTTCTAATTTTAGGAATTGTTTTAGTTTTCTTTTGGCAGTTTTTGATAAAAGGATTACTGCCTATTCCATCAGACACAATAGTTGGTTTATATTATCCCTTTAGAGATGCATATTTTAAAACCAATCCTAACGGATTACCTTATAAAAATTTCTTGGTGACAGACCCTGTCAGGCAGCAGTACCCTTGGAAAAATCTTGCTATAAATACTTTAAAAAACGGAAATCTTCCTCTTTGGAATCCTTATAATTTTGCAGGAACGCCTCTTCTTGCCAACTTTCAATCAGCCGTATTTTATCCACTTAATATTTTATTCTTTATTTTGCCGATGAGTACAGCGTGGAGCATGTTAATTTTAATTGAGCCATTGCTCGCAGGAATATTTGTGTATTTATATTTAAATAATTTAAAGTTAAAAAAAGAAGCAAGCTTACTGGGAGCAATCTCTTTTTCTTTTTCCGGATTTTTTGTTGCATGGATGGAATGGGGAACAATTTTAAACGCCGCGTTATGGCTTCCGTTAATCCTGTTA
>CAYIOB010000053.1:0-5529 GCA_964364925.1 uncultured Gammaproteobacteria bacterium | reverse complement strand
CTAATCGCTTTAATCTTCCCAAACCCCTAATCGACTCTGATGATTTTGATTTCTCTTTTTCCGGGCTTAAAACTGCTGCGTTTAGGGAAATTTTAAAACTTAAAGAGAAAAATAATGATAAATTAACTGAAACTGATATCCAAGATGCTTGCGCATGTTTACAAAAAACAATAATTGATATTTTAATTTATAAAACTCTGAAAGCTGCAGAAAAATATAAAGCTAAATCTATTCTTTTAGGCGGAGGCGTTGCCGCCAACCAGAAACTAAAAGAGGAGTTAATACTAAATACTAAATACCAAATACCAAATACTGAAATTTTTGTTCCGCAAAAATTTCTCTGCACAGATAATGCCGCAATGATAGCAAGCGCCGCGTTTTTTAACTACAAGGAAGTTATGTGGCAAAAACTAACTGCGAATCCGGAATTATACTTTAATTAAGTGGTAAAATATAAATATGCAAGTTGAATTATTAATTATAAGTATCGTAGTAATTTTAGGTTTTTTATTTATTCTTTATTTCATAAACAAAAAACTGTCTCAAAAGCCCAAAACAGATGAGGCTCTTTTGCAATGGCTTAAGGTTATGCAGTCTTCCTTGGAATCTACTAATAAAACCTTGAATGAAGCCTTAAGCAGTTCCTCTGTTAACATGATAAAAACTTTACAGGAAAATTCCAAACAACTTAATGAAAGACTGGATAAAGCCGCTCTGGCAATGAGAGATGTAGGAAAAGAAGTCGGGCAGATGAATGAAATCGGCAGAAACATGAAAGAGCTTCAAGAGTTTCTGAAAAGCCCGAAACTTAGGGGAAACATCGGCGAACAGGTCTTAAAAGATTTAATCTCCCAAATGTTTCCCAAAAACAGTTTCAATCTGCAATACGAATTTAAATCGGGGGAAAAAGTTGACGCGGCAATAAAAACAGAGGCCGGAATTTTACCGATTGATTCAAAGTTTCCAATGGAAAATTTTCAGAAAATGTCAAAAGCTCAAGGAAAAGAAAAAGAAATTTTTCAAAAAGAATTTGTTCGAGATGTAAAAAAACATATAGATGCAATTTCGAAAAAATATATTTTACCGGAAGAAGGGACAATGGACTTTGCCCTAATGTATGTTCCAAGCGAATCGGTTTATTATGAGGCAGTAAATGAAACGGAACTCATGGATTATGCAAGAAGAGTAAGAGTTTATATCGTTTCTCCGTCAACTCTTTATGCGCATCTTCAAACAATTCTCTTGTCTTTTGAAGGAAAAAGAATAGAAGAAAAATCAAGGGAAGTATTTATAATGCTTAGGGCCTTGCAAATTGACTATAGCAAAGTAAATGACAGTTTGGGAGTTTTAGGAAAACATCTAAATAATGCATATTCTCAATTTAACAATGTAACCTCCGGATTTTCTCAGATTGGACAAAAATTAAATTCCACAAAACATTTGGAAGAAAAAGAAGTTGAAAAATTAAAAGAATAGGTGTTGCATTAGATTAAAATTGATGTTATGTTAATTTTACTCATTAATGAAAGGGGGTGAAAAATGAATAACAATAAATTATTATTAGCAGGGTTTGCAGTCGTGGTTGTAGTTTTGGCTGGAGTAGCTCTTCTTAACACAAAAGGAAACAATACAGCTAATCCTGTTACTCAAAATCAAGAAACCAACACAGTGCCAACTGCCGCTCAAGAGCAGATTGTAAAGGCAGACGTGGCTGTAACAGCTCAAGGATTTGAACCAAAAACTGTAACAATCAAAACCGGAACCAGAGTAGTTTGGACAAATAACAGCGGTACTGCTGTAGCCGTACATTCCGCTGTTCATCCAACACATCTTTTGTTTCCGTTTCTTAATCTCGGAGAGTTTGGCAATGGCTCAACTGTTGAAGTTGTTTTCGATAAACCGGGAACATATATATATCACAATCACTTAGATCCAAGCCAGACCGGAACAGTTATAGTTCAATAAATTTACCGGTAATTATAAATTAACGACTAGTTTTAGGTAAAATATTCTGTGGTACAATACTTCTGATGAAAGCAGAGAAAAACCTCAACGAAGAACAGCTTAAAGCTGTAAAGCATAATCAAGGTCCTCTTCTTATTATTGCGGGAGCCGGAACCGGAAAAACAACGGTAATAACCGAGCGCATAAAATATTTAATTTTGGAAAGAAAAGTAGAACCATCGCGAGTACTTGCTTTAACTTTTACCGAAAAGGCAGCTTTCGAAATGCAGGAGCGTGTAGATATTTTACTTCCTTACGGCTACACAAATTTATGGATACAAACATTTCATTCGTTTTGCGACAGAATTCTACGCGATGATGCGCATACCATAGGCCTTGATCCGAATTATAAATTAATTTCGGAGGCGGAATCGGTTCTTCTTATGCGCCAAAATATCTTTAATTTGGGACTTAAACTTTTTAAACCTCTTGGAAATCCGACTAAATTTTTGGATGCGCTTTTAACCCATTTTTCAAGATTAAAAGATGAGGATATAATACCCGATGAATATTTAAAATGGGCAGACAAACAAAAATCGCCTGACGACAGAAAGCAATATCTTGAACTTACAGGGGCTTTCGCGGCTTACGAAAAACTTAAAACCAAAGAATCAGTCATGGATTTCTCGGATCTTATTTCGAACACTCTTCTGCTGTTTAGGAAAAGACGAAGCATCTTGAAAAAATATCAAAATCAGTTTGAGTTTGTGTTGGTAGACGAATTTCAGGATACCAATTACGCGCAAAACGAGCTGGCAATTTTACTTGCCGGAGATGATAAAAACATTACGGTAGTTGCCGACGACGATCAATCCATTTACAGATTTAGAGGAGCGGCGGTTTCCAACGTTTTGCAATTTAAGAAAACTTTTCCGAAGGCAAAAATAATTACTCTCGTTGATAACTACAGATCGACCCAAACCATACTAGATGCTTCGCATCTGCTTATTCAACACAATAATCCTAATAGATTAGAAATCGTAGAAAAAATAAGTAAGAAGCTCAAAAGTCATTCCGATGCGGAAGAAAAAGACATAAATTTTATTCACAAACAAAGATCCGAAGATGAAGCGGACGAAATTGCGAAAGCAATAAAAAATTTAAAGAATTCTTATGAGTACAAAGACATTGCTATTTTAGTACGCGCAAATAATCATTCGCAGCTTGTTACAACCGCCTTACAAAGACACAGAATTCCCTACCAGTTTTTAGGACCGGGATATCTTTTTCAGCAGGACGAAATAAAAGATCTAATCGCTTATCTTACTTTTTTAACTAATCTTTCTGATTCTGTTTCTCTTTTTAGAGTGCTTTCTATGGATATTTTTAATATTCCCTACGTAGAATTAAATTACCTCTTAAATTTTGCGAAAAAGAAAAACCTTATGCTCTTTGAGGCGCTTGATGATGTTAATCAGAGTTTTCTAAAACACGGGACTCAGGAAAAATTACAAAGCTTTAAAAAAATGACAGAGAGCCATCTTCAGAAAAGCAAAAAAGAACAGGCAGGACAAATTCTTTATTATTTCCTGATTGATTCCGGACTTTATAAAGCGTTCCGGAAAGCCGATTCCGTAAAAGAGGAGCGCCGTGTGCAAAATATCGCAAAGTTTTTTGACAGAATTAAAAACTTCGAAACGGAACGCGAAGGCAGCAATATATCCACTTTGGTCGAATGGCTTACCCTTATGATGCAATTGGGAGACAGTCCGACCGCTGCGGATATTGACATTAGAGACAGAAACGCGGTTAATATTTTGACTGTCCATTCCAGCAAGGGACTTGAGTTTAAAGTGGTATTCTTAGTGAATCTTGTCTCCGACCGTTTCCCGTCCAGAGATAGAACAGAAAAAATTCCATTACCGGTTGATATTATTAAGGAAAAAATGCCAAAAAATGTGGATTTTCACCTGGAAGAAGAAAGAAGACTTTTTTACGTGGGGATGACTCGTGCAAAAGAGCTTTTGTATTTTACAGCCGCAGATTTTTACGGCAGCGGAAAACGCGTTAAAAAACTTTCCCCATTTATTTACGAAGCGCTGCCAAGACTACAGGAGCAGGAAAAAGTATTAAAAGATGCTCAACAATTATCTCTTACCGAAGTTCTTTCGGCATATAAAGAAACTGACGAAAAAGAGGAAGAAAAACAACCGTTTAAAATTACATATCTAACATACTCTAATCTTCAGATGTTTGATATTTGCCCCTTACACTACAAAGCCAAGGTAATATTTAATATTCCCACCCCCATTGCTGCTGTTCAAAGCTTTGGAATTTCTTTGCATAATGTGCTTTATAAGTTTTACAAAAAAGTTCAGGAAGACAGCGTTCCATCTCTAAAAGAACTAAAAAAAATACTCAAAGACGAATGGATAAGCGACGGATACGACAATAAAAAACATGAGCAGGAACGTTTCTTTCAGGCAAATGAAATTCTGGAAAAATTTTACAAAACAGAATGTAACCCTCCGGTAAAACCTTTAGGAGTTGAGTTACCTTTTTCATTTATTTTAAAAAACGGCGTAAAGATATCCGGAAAAATTGACCGCGTTGATAAAAAAGGGGGAGGTATTGAAATCATTGATTACAAAACAGGAGAAGATAATCCTAAAGCAGATAAAGCACACAGGCTTCAGTTAGAAATTTATGCGCTTGCGGCAACCCGCGTAAAAGACAACATTTTGAACCGTAAACCGGAAGACGTAACCTTAACTCTTCATTTCTTGGAGGGAAATAGCGAGAAAACTATGACGTTTAAAAAAGAAGAGTTGGATAAATTAGAAGATGATTTGATAACGAAAATAACGGAAATCGAAAACAGTGATTTTAAATGCAGCGGAAATGTTTTATGTCAAAATTGTGAATATAAAATACTCTGTCAAGCATAGTCGCGTTTGACGAGATCTGACTCGGCTTTGCCACGTCTGACGTGGCTTTGCCAAGCCTAAATTAACCTCAGGAGTTTCTTTTTTGTCTGTTTTTTGGTAAAATATAGCCGTTCTTTGGAAGATGAGTTGCTACCCCTCACATATATTATGTAAGGGGAGGAAAGTCCAGACAGGGGTAAAGTCAGGTACCATACGGCACCTGATAAAGCCGGGGACGGAGCGTAAGCTCCGACGCGAATCCTTCGATGAAACTCAGGATTTCCTGAGCGAAGTCGAATGGAAAAGCGCTAGTGGTTCAATAAAGAAATTTATTGAACACCTTGAGAGAATTAACTCAAAGGGAGAGCCACAGAGACGATCATCGGCCTAAAATCGAAAGATCATGGCTGATGGGTGAAACGCCCCAGACCTGTACCATACGGTACGGGTCGGGGTAAAGGCAATCCTACCTGCTGCAACCTCCGAATGATGCGCTTACTCCGATTTAATCGGAGTTAATTACCAGCTTTACGGGAGCATCGAAGTTTGAGGGCACCACGTCAAACGTGGCGGAAGTGACCAATCATCACAATCTGAGACAGATTGCAACATAAAACAGAATCTGGCTTACTATCTTCCAAAGAACTTTTTTATTTTG
>CAYIOB010000052.1:0-5537 GCA_964364925.1 uncultured Gammaproteobacteria bacterium | reverse complement strand
AAGCAGATACGCAAACGCAGTCCATTTAGTAAGGGCTGCAAACCCTAAGGCAATAAAAAATAATTGAGCATATTTTTTATTTGTAAAATTCCCAGATCTATTTAAGAAAATTAATGCAGAAAGAATAAGGGTTAAAAGAGGAATGTCCAAAAGAAACCACCTGGAATGTTCTATAACGATTGGTAAGAAAGAATAGATGGTTGCAGAGATTAAGGCTACGTCTTTTCTCTCAAAAAGATCAAGCGCATAGATATATAAAAGAATAATTGATACTATAAAAAACAATGTAACTACAATTTCGCTAGTTTGTACGGGATGGCCAAATAAAATTATCGGGATAGCGGCTATAGTATGAATCAGCGGAGGATAATAGGTCGAGATTGAGAAATAATCGATTACTCTTAAAAATCCCAGAGACTGAAAGTAATCTGCAAATTGTAGTGCTAATCTTGTGTGCCCTGCCTGATCCCAGGGTAGGGGAGCCGTACTTGCAAAAATCCAAGTAAGATTAGAAAGTAAATGATAAAAAATCAATAAGAATAGAAGGGAAGTGAAAATATTCGGTTTTAGAATATTTAGGCTCATATAAAAATTATAAGCTAAATCAAATTTTTAATAAAGCCGTAAATAGCGCTAGCTTTCTGGTATAAGAAAGGCAGGGGTTTAATCCTGCCTTTTTTATAATCGCAACAAACTTTTACAAGTTTATTCTTTGAACCAGTTGCTTCCAACTAGCTTCCAATTTTTACTTGCGTCTTTGTTTCTACCTAGTTCTTGTTGCAATATAGTGTATGCTCCTGTGTTTGTATCAACAAACACTGCTGTTAGTTTTGAAGCTCCACCATCTCCCAAGTTAGTTCCACCACTGTGGGAAGTTTCGGCCATTTGTATAAATTGACCTTCGGAAACGAAAGCTGTGTTAGTTTCGTTTCTTGATTCATACATTTCAACCAAAGCATGTCCCGGTATGTAATTGGTGATTTTTGCAGTCCCATTTCTATCTGTATTCTGCTCATTATCACCATATCTACCCCTTACTATAAGGAAGTAATTATTGTTTTCCTGTTGAGGTAAGCTTATTTTTATATCGCCTATTTCAACATCCATTTGGCCCGCAGATGCGAACATGAATCCTCCTTCGGGAAGATTTTGATATGCAGGTCCATCGTAACGTAATACTTCCTGTGAAACTGGGCTGAAAGGTCTTATGCTTCCGCCCGATTCATACATGGTTCTCCAACCCTCAGGATTTGCTCCAAAAGGATTGTCTCTGCCTGTATAACCGAAATCAGGTCCTACCAAAAGACCGCCTGGCTCACCTAAAATCATTTCACTTCCTAAGCCAATTTTGTGGCTAAAAGGTGCGTGGTCTGATTTATCGACGTTTTTAGGATCGACGTTTTCCGGTGTGCCAAAAAAGGTTACCGAACCAACACTAACTCCGATTTCAGAAGTTTGAGTTGGTGTTCCGGCTGTTTCTCCTGGCGTAGGTAATGGAGATACTTCTATTCCAGCCGATGCTAAAGGCGCAACGGATGGGTTTGCATCTTTCATTGCCTTGGTAACTGCTTCAGCTAACTTATCGTAGTCTATAACGTCACCACTAGGTGAGGAAGATGGCTTTAGTCCTTCTCCAGATGGAGTTGGGTTTGCGTTTCCACCACATCCTGCTAGTCCTATTGATGTTACTAAAGCTACGGCTGCAGCTCTTCTATTTAAAAAATTTCCAATTTCTATACTTGCCATTATTTCTCACCTCCCTCATCGTTAAAATTAATTTTGTTAGATTTCTTTCTTAACATTAATCCTCCCAAAGCTCCGGGTATAAGACCCAAGAGCGGAAGCATTTCAGCTCCCGTTGCCGGTGTTGCAACAATTTTAGGCGCAGGTAATACTGGCGGAGCAGTCACGCCTAAGACTTTTTTTTGGATGCAGAACTGTGAATTATCTTCAGACATATTTCCGCTAGATTGTGCCGAAACGTAATTGACAGTACAAACTACTCCCTGATCTCCCGGAAGCTTATTAGCATTAACTATTCTTGCAGTTAGATCTAATTTTTTTGTTTCATTAACTTCAAGTTTGGAAATAATGAGTGTTAAAACTTTTGTATTTGCATCAAATTTTCCAAAACCCGTAACAAATTCTATATAGGGAGGGAGTGTATCCTTTACTTCTATATTTTCAAGATTAGTATTCCCAGTGTTAGTAACCTTAATTTGGAATTTGATTTCCTGTCCAGGGTTAAACCTGTCCTTGTTTGCACCAAGATTTTCAACGTATTCAAGAGTTGTGGGGTTTTGAACGTTTTTAATAACTACTATATTTGTGAAGCAATTATTTGATCCATATCCTCCATCGCATGGTTTACCGTAAGCACCTGTATTGTCTTCGGCGGCGAATGCAGGAGATAGGCCTCCGGCAAGAGCTAAAGAGAAAACAATTAGTATTACAAAATTAAGGATTTTTTTCATAGATTTGGTTATGCTTTTTATCGTTTGGGAAGTTTAACATATCATTATAGGACATGTCAAGAGGGGTAAATAGTTAATAGTCAATAGTTCATTGCTTATGGTAAGACTATGAACGACAAACCGTTTGCCATTGACTATCTTTGTCCCTTGACAAAAAGACTGGGGTATGGTCTAATAAGGTTGCTTTTAAATTAAAGTCTTCATCCCGATTGAATCGGGACAAAAAAGCAAGTCCGAAAACATTGACTATAATAATATATACTATTGACCATTTACCATTCATAAATCATATTTCATAAATCGTAAATCTCAAAACGTATGCCTTACAAGAAAATACATTCGACTCGCTCCGCCCTGCACCAGACGGTACGGGGCTCCGCTCGCTCAGTACAAGCACATTCTAAGACGGATAAACCATCTGTAGAGGATATTGTGGGGATACCATCCGAAGAAAAACCAGTTGTTGTTGCTGAAGAAAAGCCCGAAGTTACGGAAGCTCCCTTGGTAAGGTCTGTTATTCATGTTGAAACAAGGCCCGAACCCACAGTTTATGAACAGACTCCTATTGTGCCAACCCCGGTTCAATCGGGGCCAACCCAGGAAGTTTCGGGTATTTTGGACATTCAGCCCGAAGGACACGGCTTTTTAAGGCCAAGATTTATTCCATCACCCCGGGATATTTACATTTCCCAGTCGCAGATTAGAAGGTTTATGCTTCGTCCGGGTGATTTGATTGCAGGAGTGGGACGCCCTCCAAAAGATACGGAAAGGTATTTTGGCTTATTGAAAGTAGAAAAAGTCAACGGAATTCCTGCTGACGACAGCTTGAGAAGACCGTATTTTGACGAATTAACACCGATTTATCCTAAAAAACAAGTAACACTTACAACCGGCAAAACTCCCATTTCAACCCGCATAATTGATTTAATTGCTCCCATTGGTTTTGGTCAAAGAGGAATGATTGTTTCGCCCCCAAAGGCCGGAAAGACTACTGTCTTAAAAGAGTTGGCAGCCGGTATTTCACAAAATTTCCCAAAAGCTCATCTTATGGCGGCTCTTATCGGCGAAAGGCCGGAAGAGGTAACGGATATTGCTTCATCTGTAAAAGGAGACGTTGTCGCTTCAAATTTTGACGAACCGCCGGAGAATCAAACACGGGTTGCCGAAATTACATTAGACCGCGCAAAAAGACTGGTTGAAATGGGTATTGATGTAATTATTCTTTTAGATTCGATTACAAGATTGGCCCGTGCCTACAACTTAGCCGTTGCGCCCTCCGGCAGAACGCTTTCAGGAGGATTTGATCCTGCGGCGCTTTGGCCTGCAAAAAAGTTTTTTGGAGCGGCCAGAAATTGTCAGGAAGGCGGAAGTTTAACTATTATAGGTACGGCTTTAGTTGATACAGGGTCCAGAATGGACGATTTAATTTACGAAGAATTTAAAGGAACAGGTAATATGGAGCTTCACTTGGATAGAAGATTGGCAGATAAAAGAGTTTTTCCAAGCATTGACATTGAAGGTTCCGGAACAAGGCAAGAAGAACTTATTATGGATGAAACTTTGCTTAAAAAAGTCGTTACGATGCGAAGAATGCTTTATATGTTGGGCGATGAAGAAAGAACGGCTCTTCTTATCGAAAAACTCTCAAAAACAGCTACAAATGAGGAGTTTTTGGACACACTAGGAAAAGGATAGGTTGGGAGCTGGAATCCTTGACGTTGGACTCCTTTGACGTTTTTGATTTTGAATCTTTGAAATCAAGAATTCTAGAAGTCGAGAATTCAAGTTCAAGAAAATCCAACTTCTAATATCAAAAATATCTAACAATTAGCTTCAAAAGGCTCGCCTTGCCGGCCCGCTTCGCCGAATCGAGGCGAGCGCGAGGCGAGCGAGGCAGGTTGACAAACAAAGCCAGTTCTGGTACTATTTTTACTCCGAAATGCATAAGCGATTTTTACTTTTTTCATTGGCTGACTTGCAGAAAATCATAACGGAATTTTCCAGCTTTAATAAATTCTTCTACATTTATATAAAAGGAAAAGTCATTAAGATTTCTATTTTTTTTGAAACCTACAAGAATATTCTCGTTCGTTTTTTTATGATGAAAAGAGGCCGATACAGCCGGCCCTTTTTGCATTTGGCAACAATGGGCGTGTTAGGCGTAGGCGTAATATCGGCGCCCTTTCTAGCCTCCACTTACCCTGTTTTTTCCTCAAACAATCCCCTGGCTTCAGATAGCGCTTCTTCACAACAGTCAATAAACGTAGGCGACGATGTATTCCAAACAGATGAATCGCCAAAACCAAGAGATAAAGTTATAACTTACACAGTTCAAAAAGGTGATACGGTTTCAACAATTGCCCAAAAATTTGGAATTTCGCAGGACACAATCCGTTGGGCAAATAATTTATCCAACGACTCTTTAAATGTTGGTGATACGCTTAAAATCCTGCCTGTAACGGGAATTTCATATAAGGTTCAGAAAGACGACACGGTTTATTCTATTGCGAAAAAATTTGATACGGGGGCGCAGAAGATCGTTGACTTCCCGTTTAACGATTTTGCAAATCCCGAGACCTTCTCTTTGGTTGAAGGACAAATGTTAGTTGTTCCTGACGGAATTAAGCCTTCGGAACAGCCGTTTATTAAGCGCCAGATTTATATTGTGCAAGGACCAACTTCAGTGTCATCGGCCGGTTTCACCTGGCCTATTAGAGGCGGTATTTCACAATTTGCATCCTGGTATCATATGGGTATTGATATAACAAATCCGGCTGGTACTCCTATTGTTGCTGCGCAAAACGGAAAAGTTACAAAAATTTCAACAGGAACATGGGATGGAGGATACGGCAATAATATTATGATAGACAATGGGGGAGGATACCAAACTCTTTATGCTCATATGTCAGGAGTAAATGTAGGAGTCGGACAGGAAGTAGCTGCGGGTAAAACAGTAATAGGATATGTTGGTAATACCGGAAGAAGCACGGGGCCCCATTTGCATTTTGAAATAAGGAAAAACGGAGTTTTAGTTAACCCCCTGCCGTTCCTGCAGTAACTAGA
>CAYIOB010000051.1:0-5734 GCA_964364925.1 uncultured Gammaproteobacteria bacterium | reverse complement strand
TATTTGATTACTACCTTAAAAGGTTCTAGGGGGCATTAGTTTCTAGAATACGGGATAATTTAATAAAAATATAATTCCGGATTTACAGTAATATCTCTCCAATCGACGGGTTTATAATTGTAAAATGCGGCGGAGGCGATCATGGCGGCGTTGTCGGTACACAAACTTTTTGTGGGAACAAAAAGTTTGAATGACGATTTACGATTTACGATTGACGATTGAAATCTTTCCCTAAGCTTGCTATTTGCAGCAACCCCGCCTCCTAAAAGAAGTGATTTAACTTTATATTTATCTGCGGCTTTTAAAGTTTTATTTACTAAGACGTCAACAATTGCATCCTGGACTGCATAAGAAATATCAGATATTGCTTGATTGTTCAGTTGTTTCATTGTCTGAACTTTCCGAAATACAGCAGCTTTAAGACCTGAGAAAGAAAAATCAAAATCTCCGGATCCGATCATAGGTTTTGGAAAAATAAATTTCATGGGGTTTCCTTTTAATGCTTCTTTCTCAATTGAAGGACCGCCCGGATAAGGTAAATTCAAAAGTCTCCCTATCTTATCAAATGCTTCTCCTGCCGCGTCATCGCGCGTCCCGCCCAGCCATTTTATTTTTCCCCGCCCGCCAGCGCTATGCGCAGGCATTGCGGGCGCGGCATGATCTGTTATCAAAACCAAGTCTGTGTGTCCTCCGGAGACTATCAAGGCAATGGCAGGGAACTCCGGCACGGTAGAATTTTGAATTTTGAATTTTGAATTTTGAATTTCGCTAACGAAGTTAGCGTAAATGTGTCCTATTAAGTGATTAACGGGAATTATGGGTTTGTTAAAAACGTAAGCAAGGGTTTTTGCGGTTTCAACACCGATTAAAAGAGAGCCGATTAATCCGGGACCTATTGTTACTGCGATAGCATCGATATCGTTTATGGTTGTTTCTTTTAGTGTTTTTTCAATTACCGGAATGATATATTTTACTTGTTCTCTTGCGGCAACTTCCGGAATTATTCCTCCCGTTGCAGCATGCAGGGAAAGCGATGAGGCAACGGTATTTGATAAAAGTCTTACTTTTTTACTATCTTTTTCGCCTTCAATAATTGCCGCTGCTGTTTCGTCGCAGCTTGTTTCAATTCCTAAAATAGTCATATCAATAATTTATTTCCACTAAGTCGCCGATTTTAAAATTATATTTGTCTGAAAGATTTGCGTTTATTTCCAAAACCATATCCGATGTTTCTTTGGGTTTGATTATGGGTAATTGTTCGTTGTCAGACTTAGGCGGTTGGATATTTTCGTGAATATCCACAATTTTATTTTGTTTAATATAAATTATATCTATAGGAAACCTCATTCCCTTCATCCAAAAAGCGTAATAATCAGGTTTTTCAAAAGGGAATAGTATGCCAAAATTTTGCGGAATATTTTTATATTTAGCAAGACCAATTGCCTTTTCCCTGTCTGTTTTTGCAATCGCCAGATTAAAAATATGGTTACCTATTATGGCCTGAGGAGTTTTTTTATCAGAAGAGTTATAATTTAAAAATGCTAGAGCCGCAATTAAAACTGATACAGCAACGACTGGAAATATTTTTTTCATAATTCATTGTCCTGTGATATTATATTAGCCAGCCTGGTCGTAGACTTATTTGAAATCCTATTAATAACCAACGCAACCTCGCCGTCTATAAGTTTTGCCTGCCTGGCATTATGAATTATTTGTCGACTTTTTTTAGTAGTAGCGATGACATCGGGTTTTAAATTAATTATTAATTTATCGTAATCGGAGCTTGTTTTCATTAGCTCTAAAACAATTACATAGTCAACAGGCCGCAGCGATGATAAGACTATTGCTCTTTCCTTCTGGCTATTGATGGGTCTATTTTTCCCTTTAAATTTTTCTACATTTTTATCGCTTTCCAGAAGAATAAATAAAACATCACCTCTTTTTTTGGCTGCTCCCAAAAACTTTATGTGTCCGACATGAAGAATATCAAAGCATCCTCCGGCTAAAACCAGCTTTTTACCCTCCCTTCTTAGTTTTTTGCTTATTTTAATTGCCTTTTGTGTACTTATTATTCTATTCATTCTTTTGTTCCTCTTAAATAAATAGCTTGCCAGGGCCGGTAGTTTGAAACAAATTTATCGGAAATAATAATCTGATTGTTTTTTGTTACTTGTCTTGTAAAGTATACCTTTGCTCCCGAAGCAGAAAAATCAGTTTGTTTTATCACGCCTTTTGGCAAGGTGGGATCATCTTGGTAAAGATCGGGTAGCGGAGGAGTCTGATTTGTAATTACCGGTTTAGTCATGGTTACCTGGCGTCCATCCCTTGTTCCATAGAGATAAAATGCTAAAGATAAATTATCTAAATCAACCTGAGTTTGTATTAATATATAATTTCCCGTATCGTTTTTAAATTTTAAATCAACACTCGGAACGAAAATAGTCGCGTCAAATCCCGGGGGCGAGTCCTGTTCGTAATAACCAACTCTGTATGCATGCGCGTGCCTTTCCACTATTGGAAGTCCTGCGTTCAAAACCGCCCTAAAAAGAGTTGTAGAAACTTGACAAACCCCTCCCCCGTCGCCTAAAACAGTTTTTCCGTTTTGGATTACGTAAGCCTGTCGATACCCTGTAAAAGAAGAAATGTCTCCTAAGATTTTATTGAACGAAAAAACTTCTCCCGGTGCAATTAATATTCCCTGAAATCTAGATGCAGCCAGATTTATATTATAAACCCTATTTGGAATTGAGTGATAAAAAATCGAACGTCCTTCTCCTATTAATTCCTTTATTCCCAGATTGTTTGCCTTATCGGTTGTTATTTTGGGTTCAATTGTTTTAATCTGTAAAGGAATTATAATAACCATTCCTTTCTGCGAGGAGATAACCGTTAGGGCTTTTGATAATAATTGATTATTTAATGTTGTTGTATCGATTTCATGACCGTTAACAGATGGTTTGAAAGCGGTTACTCTGCCATTTTCAAATGTAAACAATGCATCAGAAGGCTTATCATTTATTTTTTCCGCAAGGGGAGAAAGAGCAGTTGTAAGCTTGTCCTGTGAGTACGTGTACGAAGGCGGGAGGTATATGCCATTCATATATGCTTGAAAAATCAGGCTAAGATTCGAGATTGAATTATTTGTCCTACCAAGATTAAAGGCCTGGTTGGCGAGTAGGGCCGAATTATAACCAAAGTCGATTTGTCCGGCAGATGCTGTTGCAATACCTTTATCGCTCGTGAACACAAAATTAACGTCTTTGATTTGGTAATTCCTGTTGTTGAAAAAATTATATACTTGAGACTCTGTTTTCCCTCCGAAATTTACTCCGTTTATTATGATTCCGGGATATACGACGTCTTTATAAACGCTTTTAAATATAATAAAGCTAAAACTTGCTATAAAAAAAAAGGCTAGTAAGGCTCCTGTAGAAAACCAAAAGATTATTCTTCCCAGATGTAAAAAATGTTTAGGTTTAATACGAGGAGTTTTCATTTGATATGATGTATATTTGGTATTATACTATAAAAATAAGGTAAGTATGGATGAAAACACGATTTTTCAGGGACAAAGCCTAAGCCGGGATGAAGGTGCTTATCAAGCAGAGCCGCAACTTCAGGTTCCTGGTATTCAGAATCCGCCAATTCCGCCGGAGACACCCGTAGATAACTCCTCCTCGTCTTTTCCGTTGAGGAAGATAGTTAAATTATTAATTGGACTTTTGGCAATAGTATTTTTAGGAATAATTATATTTGCGGTTGTAATCCCCGCTCTTACTAAAAATAATAATCAAAAAGTAACCCTTACTTACTGGGGATTATGGGAAGACAGTCGAATTATGCAGTCCGTAATCTCCGATTTTCAAAGACAATATCCAAATATTGCAATAGATTATTCAAAGCAGGACATAAAGCAATACAGGGAAAGACTTGTTACGAGAATCAATAATGGTAATGGGCCGGATGTTTTCCGTTTTCATAACACTTGGTATCCTATGCTTTCTGGCGTTTTGCTTCCGTTGCCAAGCGATACTATTTCGAAAAGTGATTTTGCTCAATGGTTTTATCCGGTTGCGCAAAAAGATTTAATAAAAAATGGAGCGATTTATGGCATTCCGCTTCATATAGACACTCTCGCATTGTATATAAATTCGGATTCTTTTCAGGCAGCAGGGCTAAAGCCGCCGACCAATTGGAACGATTTTATAAATGATTCCAAAACCCTTACCGTAAAAGACACGGATGGCAAGATAAAAACAGCAGGGGCGGCTCTCGGCACTTTTGATAATGTAAATCACGCTCCGGATATTTTATCGCTTCTTTTTGTACAAAATGGAGTAGATTTAAGTAATATTTCTTCGAATTCTCAGAGAGTAACGGATGCTTTAAATTTTTATACTTCTTTTGCGCTGGGAAATGCCAATGTATGGGATAGTACCCTAGACCCATCGCTTCTGGCTTTTACAAAAGGAAATCTTGCGATGTATTTTGGTTACTCTTGGGATTATTTTGCAATAAAAGCGGCAAATCCCAATCTTAATTTTCAAGTAGCTCCTGTGCCCCAGCTTCCCAGCAACAATGTAAATCTTGCAAGTTACTGGGCAGAGGGAGTTTCTGTTAAAAGTAAGTATCAAAAAGAGGCGCTTCTTTTTATCAAGTTTTTAGCAGATAAAAATACGGAAGAAAAATTGTATTCCGAGCAAGCAAAGACAAGAGCTTTTGGAGAGCTTTATGCAAGGGTAGATTTAGCAGATAAATTAAAAGACAATCCGTACGTTTATCCGTTTATCCAACAGGCTAAGACAGCTGTTTCTTCATTTTTTGTTGACGGAACGTATGATAGCGGATTAAATTCCCAGATGAATACCTATCTTGGTAATGCGGTTAATTCAATTTTTAATAATATTTCGCCGCAAACGGCTGTCGATACTCTTTCCCAAGGGGTTTCCCAAGTATTAAAACAGTATGGGCAGTAGTAAAGAATCAATACTAAAAACTCTGCTCTACAGCGATATCTTTGATTATCCTCTAAAAAAGGAGGAAATTTGGAAATTTTTGATTTCTAAAAACAAAGAAGATAAGCAAAATTTTTTAAGATATTTAAGCCTCAAGAATTCTCCTGTTGACTATAAAAAAAACTTTTATTTTATAAAAGGAAGAGAGGAGATAATTAAAAAAAGACAGGAAAAAGAAAAATATAGCTTGGAAAAAATTAGGTTTGCTAAAAAAATTATTCAAAAACTAAGTTTAATTCCCACAGTTTATTTTATAGGCATAAGCGGTGCGTTAGCCATGAAAAATTCGGAAAAAGACGACGACATCGATTTATTCGTTGTCACAGCGAGAAATTTTGTTTGGACCACAAGGTTAATGATGGTGATTATGCTGAATCTCTTAGGAGTTTATCGAAAAAGAGAAGCAGAAAACGTATCCAATAAAATATGTTTGAATATGCTTATTGACGATTACGCCTTGTCTTTTTCTAAAGAGAGAAACGATTTATACACGGCTCATGAGATTGTTCAGATACTCCCTATTTTAAATAAAAACAAAACGTACGAGAAACTTATTAATTCAAACATTTGGATAAAGAATTTTCTTCCCAACGCTTTCAGTCAAAAACCGATAGTACCTTTTGTATCAAAAATTTCACCTATTAATACAGTTACCAACTATTTATTAAGAATTTCCCTAATGGAGTTTTTAGCAAGAAGTATTCAGTTTCGATATATGA
>CAYIOB010000050.1:0-5808 GCA_964364925.1 uncultured Gammaproteobacteria bacterium | reverse complement strand
GTAGCTGTTTTATTAATCATTGTAATTCTCTTGCAAATGCAGGGAAGCGGTATATCGGGAGCTTTTGGCGGAAGCGGTGGATTTTATAGAAGCAAAAGAAGCATAGAAAAATTGTTAATGTGGTCTACGGTAGTTCTGGCTGTTTTCTTTGGGCTTCTGTCAATAGTACTTCTTATAATCCGCTAAGTTATATGATTTTACTGGGAAGACGAAGGTTGATATTTTGGCTTTTCAGGGCATACCTGAAAAAGTGGAGAAAAACCATTTTTGCATCTTTTATTTTTGGACTGGTAATTTTTTCCGCTATATACCTCGGCTGGGGAGTAATAGTTCCCGGACTTCCTTTTAATCAGCGCATGGTTGTTGGTATGGCCGGTTCCTACAATACAGATAATCTTCCGTTGGAAATTTTGTATAAAGCATCCCGCGGCTTAACCTATGTGGCTGATGACGGAACTCCAAAACCCGATATCGCTTCCGGTTGGAGTATAAAAGATAACGGTAAAACTTATGTTTTTTATCTCAAACAGAATATATACTTCTCAAACGGAGAAAATCTTACGTCGTCTTCCGTTAATTACAATTTTTTGGATGTTAGAATAGAAAAACCTGAAAAATATACGATAGTTTTCAAATTAAAAGAAAATTACTCTCCATTTTTAGTAACTGTTTCACAGCCAATATTTGAAAAAGGATTAGTAGGTGTTGGTGAGTATAGGATTTCGTCCGTAGATCTAAACGGCAATTTTGTCAATTCCATAACCCTTATTTCAAATAAAGTTAAAAATAAAACTCTTATCTATCAGTTCTATCCAAATCAAAGCGCGTTAAAGAATGCTTTCGCAATAGGAGATATAGATAAAATTACCGGCTTGGAAGATGTAAATTTTAAAGACACAAATTTTTACTCATTTCAAAATGCAAAAGTTTATAAGTCGATTGACTACCGGTACCTTGTAACTTTGTTTTATAACACTGAGGATAGAGTTTTGTCGGATAAAAGAATAAGAAGGGCTCTTTCCTATGCGATTCCCGATTCGTTTAGCTCGGGTAAAAGAAATTACGAGCCGTTTGCTCCCAATTTATGGTTGCATCAAAAATCCAATTATCAAAAAGATTATGCTCACGCAAAATTGTTACTGTCTCAGTCCCAAAGCGCATCTGAAAGCGCGGATATGAAAATTACTTTGCAAACACTTCCTCAATATGAATCGGTCGCGAAAGAAATAGCCAAATCGTGGTTAAATATAGGAATAAATACAAAGATTAAGGTTGTTGACACGCTTCCGACTAATTTTCAGGCATACCTTGGCGATTTTACAGTGCCAAGAGATCCGGATCAATACGCTCTTTGGCATTCCGGTCAAATAAATAACATAACCAATTACAAAAGTCTAAGAATAGATAAGCTTTTAGAGGATGGCAGGCAAACCGTTGATATTCAAAGCAGAATTAAAATATATTCCGATTTTCAGAAATATCTTTTGGACGATGTTCCGGCGGCATTTTTGTACTTCCCCAATTCATTTACTGTTGTAAGAAATTCTGTAATTCAATTATAGCTAGATTTAGATCTAAGTTTTTTGTGATAGACAATTGCAAACCTGTGAGCCTCATCTCTTATTCTCATTACAAGATGCAGTTGTTTCGAGTCTTTCGGAAGCTTTATCTCTTTTAAATTTGCCGTAATTATTATTTCTTCCTGCTTTGCCAGTCCTATAACGGGAATTTTAATATTTTTCCTTGCTAATGCTTTCATGGCCGAAGAAATCTGGCCTTTGCCTCCGTCCACAATAATAAGATCAGGGATAGTCCATTCATTATGCTTAAGTCTTCTTTCTATTACTTCCTCCATCATTGCAAAATCATTGGGTAACTCATTGTAGGTTCTACGAATTCTGAATTTTCTATATAAAGACGGCTCTTTTTCTCCATTAATGAATACAGCCATTGCGCCTGTTGCATTCTTTCCCGAAGTATTTGAAATATCATAGCACTCTATTCTATTAAGCTTTGCAACACCGACTCCTTCTTTATTTATACTTTCCATTAATAAGTTTAATTCCTCAGTTCTGATGTCTTCTCTTAAATTTGGGTTATTTTCATATTCAAAGGGTTTATAAAATTTACCGGTAACAAGCTTTATTGCGTCAATTTTATTTTGTAATAATAAAGCATCTTCAAACTGCTGAGCTTTGCTAAATTCGTTTCTCTCTTTTTCCAAATCGCGGATTACGCTTTTTGTTTGCCCGTTTAAAAATTTAATAATGTGTTTAATTGTTCGTTTGTATTTTTTATCTTTTAAAATGTTGGGGCACGGACAAAGGCCGAGATGGTAATAAAAACAGATTTTGTTTGGATGATTTACGCTAGATTGAAAAGGAAAAATTCTTCTGATTGTTTTTAAAACCAGACGCATAGCACTTGCATTTGGAAATGGACCAAAATATAACGAGCTCGGTTCATTCGGTTTTCTTGCTGTTAAAACCTTTGGGTATTCGTCTTTTATGGTAATTCTGATTAAGGGATAAGCTTTTCCATCGGTTAATTTTATATTGTATTTTGGCTGGTATTTTTTTATCAAATTAGCCTCCAAAAGCAAAGATTCAATTTCGGACTCAACTCTAATTGTTTTGATTTTGTCTATTTGAGAAACGAGGATATTGGTTTTTTTTCCTAAATCTTTTCTGTTTACAAAGTAAGAGCGGACTCTTTTTTTGAGATTGATTGCTTTTCCAACATAAATTACTTTCCCGCTGCTGTTAAAAAACAGATAAACGCCCGGATCTTGCGGTAATGATTGATAAAATTGAGATTGCAAAATAACTCCTTATTATTTGAATATATTACTTATTTAAAACTTTTTTTAAGAACTGCCCGGTGTATGAGTTTTTATTTTCAATGATTTGAAGAGGCGTACCGATTGCAACAACTTGTCCGCCCTTCTCTCCTCCGTCAGGGCCTAAATCAATAATATGATCCGCATTTTTTATGACGTCCAGATTATGTTCAATAACTATAACGGTATTCCCCAAGTCAACTAATTTTCTTAATACGCCCAGTAACTTCTCAAGGTCTGCAAAATGAAGACCGGTTGTTGGCTCGTCCAAAAGATATAACGAATTTGATCCTCTTTTTGATAATTCCGCAGACAGTTTTACTCTTTGCGCTTCTCCGCCCGAAAGTGTCGGAGCAGGCTGGCCAAGCTTAATGTAAGAAAGCCCAACGTCATTTAAAGTTTGAAGTTTATGGGAGAGTCCCGGAACAAACGAGAAAAACGACAAAGCTTCGGAGACGCTCATTGCCAAAACCTGCGCTATATTTTTTCCGTTAAATAAAATTTCTAATGCTTCGGAATTATACTGAAGACCGTTACACACCTCGCAGGTTATATAAACATCAGGCAGAAATTGCATTTCAATTTTTATTCTTCCTTCCCCCTGGCATGCTTCGCACCGTCCGCCCTTTACGTTGAAAGAAAATCTGCCGGGTCCGTATCCTTTTAATTTCGCGTCTTTAGTTTTGGCAAAAATGTCTCTTATGTAGCCAAAAGCCGCCGTATAAGTTGCGGGATTACTCCTTGGAGTTCTGCCGATTGGCGATTGGTCAATTAAAAATATGTTTTTAATATTTTCAAATCCGCTTATAGAGGCATGTTTACCCGGTTTTTGTCTGTGAAACGGATTATTTTTCTGCATTAACGCGTGATACAAAATATCGTTTATCAGCGTTGACTTACCGCTTCCCGAAACTCCGGTTATTACCACGAAATTATTTAGAGGAAAAGAAACAGTGATGTTTTTCAGATTATGTTCCTTGGCCCCCGATATGGTTATTGACTTAGTAGATATATTCTTGTTTACATTTGAAAGCATTTTTATTTTTCTTTTGCCTGATAAATACTCTCCTGTTAATGATTTTGGATCGTTTTTAATATGCGTAACTGTGCCCTGAGAAATTATATGTCCTCCGTTTTGTCCTGCCCCCGGTCCAAAGTCTAAAATGAAATCCGATTCTTCCATGGTTTCCTTATCGTGTTCAACAACCAAAACCGTGTTTCCCAAATCTCGCAATTTTTTTAAAGTGTCTATCAGTTTTTTATTGTCTTTTTAATGAAGCCCAATTGAAGGCTCATCCAATACATATAAAACTCCCGTAAGTCCGCTACCTATTTGCGAAGCAAGCCTAATTCTTTGAGCCTCTCCTCCGGCTAAAGTTTGTGCGCCCCTTGACAAAGTAAGATAATCAAGCCCCACGTCAATTAAAAAAGTCAGTCTTTGTTTTATCTCCTTAATAATTAATTTTCCGATTGCTTTTTCACGATCACTTGACTGACCTTCGATATTTTTGACAAAGTCATAAATATTGGATATTGACATGTCTGAAGCTTGAACAATGGATTTACCATTAATCGTTATCGACAATGCTTCTTTTTTAAGTCTTGCTCCTAGACATTCGGGGCAAACCTCGTAGCGCATAAACTTTTCTATCTGGGCTCTTAAAAAAATTGATTCTGTTGATTGATATTTTTGTTTTAAATCGTGAAGAATACCCTTAAACGGTTCGTGAATTACGGTTTCCCTGCCCCACCTGTTTTCTCCTTCTACATAATATTCTTTGTCGCCTGTGCCCTTCAAAAGCAAGTCTTTTTGTGCATCGCTTATTTCTGACAATCTTTGCGTTACCGAAACGTTGTTTTCTTCTGTAAATGTTTTAAAAGTTCTGGTAAACCAAGTATCGTGAGAAAGTGTAGTTGTGTAAGGCAGAATTCCGCCTTCGTTTATTGTAAGGTTGTTGTTAAAAATTAAATCTTTATCAACAGTTAAAATTGTACCCAATCCATTGCAAGTCGGGCATGCTCCGTGAGGAGTGTTAAAAGAAAAAATTCTGGGTTCTATTTCGGGCAAAGAAATTCCGTCAACAGGACACGCAAATTTTTCTGAAAATAGTATGTCTTCCATTTTTTTGGGTTTCTCGGGAATATTAAAGCCTGCATCTTTGATAACAGAGACTATTAATTCTCCGCTGCCAAGTTTTAACGCTTGTTCAACATCGGTTGCAATTCTTCCTTTGTCAATATTTTTGTCAAGAACGATCTGATCGATAACAGCTTCAACCGTATGCCGGTTTGTTTTTATAAGCGTAAACTCTTCATCCAGCGAAAATATCTCATTGTCAACCCTTGCTTTTTTATAGCCTCTTTTTTTTAAATCTACAAATAATTCCGTATATTCGCCTTTTCTATCTTTTACCACAGGAGAAAGGATTAAAATTTTTAGTTTTTGGGCTGTATGTTTTTTGCTAAGTTGAAGTATTGAATTTACTATTTGTTCTTTGGATAAATGCGATATTTCCCTGCCGCATTTTGGGCAATGGGGATGGCCGATTCGGGCAAAAAGAAGTCTCATGTAATCGTAAATTTCTGTAACGGTGCCAACGGTTGAACGGGGATTATGGGAAGTAGATTTTTGATCAATGGAAATCGCAGGGGAAAGTCCTTCGATTAAATCAATATCGGGTTTTTTCATTATGCCCAAAAACTGTCTTGCGTAAGAAGAAAGGCTTTCAACGTAGCGCCTTTGCCCTTCTGCGTAAATTGTGTCAAAAGCAAGGGAAGATTTACCGCTTCCGGAAAGTCCGGTAAAAACAACAAGTTTATTCTTGGGAATCTCAACGTCTAAATTTTTGAGATTGTGCTCGCGCGCACCTTTAATAATTATTTTATCCATATCTTGCCTGCCCCGTATATACGCCCTTACGATGCAAGGATGTAATCCATGAGACTAAGTAAGAATTCTTCGGAGTCCA
>CAYIOB010000049.1:0-5979 GCA_964364925.1 uncultured Gammaproteobacteria bacterium | reverse complement strand
CTATAAAAATAATTGCGGGTTGGGCTTTTTTAGCGGTGTTGAATAAATCCCTGACTCTTGACGCTCCAACTCCAACCAGCATTTCCATAAATTCACTCCCTGCCATTGAAAAGAACGGAACGCCTGCTTCTCCGGCTGTGGCTCTGGCTAAAAGTGTTTTGCCGGTTCCCGAAGGACCAATCATAAGTACTCCTTTTGGAGTTCTTGCACCCATTGCTTTGTATTTTCCGGGATTTTTTAGAAAATCAACAATTTCCATTAATTCCTGTTTTGCTTCATCAACGCCTGCGACATCTGCAAAAGTAATTTTTGGGTTGTCTTTGTTAAATACTTTTGCTTTTGATTGGCCGAAAGAAAAAACGCTTTCCTGCGCTCCCCTTGCTTGTCTAAAAATAAAGTAGAAAAAGGCCACCATTAAAATAACAGGAAGAATTGAAGAAAGAATATTTATCCAGTTATTAATCGCTGTTTCATCCTTTATTGCAACATTTGTTTTATCCAAAGGAACACCCGCGTCTTTGAAAAGCTCGTAAACGTTTGCGTTTGATTCCTTAAAGCTTTCCAAGTTGCCTGTTTTTTCGTGAACAATAAGCTTATTAGGCAAAACTTCAATACTTGTAACTTTTCCTGCTCTTACATCGGAGATAACTTTAGAAAGCGGAACTGTTTTTGTATTTTCAGCTGAAAGTTCGGCCGACTGGTTAAGGCCCATGAAAATAAACGCAATAAAAAGAAAGAGGAATGCATAAATAATTATGTTTTTCCAAGAGAAATTCATTTTTACTTTGATGCGTTTTAGATGTTTTGCTCTTTTTCCGTTTGCCATACGGCGAAAGTATAGCATAAAACAAAGCTAACATTCAACGGATAAATGAAAATTGCTATATTGTTGAATTGTTAGATTGTTGGAATTATAAAAGGGGTAACAGAAAGAGGCAATCCATTTTCAGATGAACTGAAAGCCGTCACATCAACATTTGGAGTTTTATCAGAACTTTTAAAGAGGCTTTCACTTAGCGAGCGGGTATTTTTTGAAGACTTAGACAAACTAGAGCGAGCGTCATCTGACAAATGTGGTTGCCGACTGATGACAGAACCCCGAAATTAAGCTAATCCAACTTTTTCTTTTACACTTTGGAGGGTTTGGGAAGATCTTTCTATTGCAAAGTCGCGGCCCTCATCCAGAACCTGTCTTAGATAATTTTCATCACTTCTTATTTCTTTATATTTTTTCTGGATTTCGCCCAAAACCTGAACGATTAAATCTGCCAAAAGCGCTTTAAAATCAGCGTATGATTTACCCTCAAGCTCCGAAATTGAACTTTCCAAATTCTGGTTTTTGAAAGCAGAATAAATAGTTAAAAGGTTAGAAAGTCCTGCCGAACCTCTGTCTTTTGAAATATGACTACCCGAATCCGTAACCGCTTTTTTAATCTTCTCGCGGATTTCGTCTTCGCTGTCTAATAAATCAATTGTGCCAAGAAGATTATTGTCTGATTTTGACATTTTTGAGGTTGGGTTTTGCAAACTCATTATCCTCGCAGTTTCTTTTTGAATAAGAGGTATTGGAAGTTTAAAAGTTTGTCCGAAAGTTTTATTGAATTTTTCCGCTAAATCTCTGGTTAATTCAATATGCTGTTTCTGGTCTTCGCCGACCGGAACTTCATCGGTTTGATAAAGTAAAATGTCTGCTGCCATTAAAACAGGGTAGTCAAAAAGCCCGGCAGTTGTTCCCTCTTTTTGCTGTCCGCTTTTATCCTTAAACTGAGTCATCCGTTCCAACTGTCCAAAAGGTGCGATGCAATTCAAAATCCAAGCAAGAGAGGTATGATCGGGATTCTCCGATTGAACGAAGATATGCGCTTTCTTAGGGTCAATTCCGCAGGCTAAATACAAAGCAGTAGCTTCCAGTATTTTTTCTTTTAGAATTTTTGGATCTTGAGGAGAAGTTATCGCATGTAAATCTACAATGCAAAAAATGCTTTCTGTATAAACCTGCATTTTAACCCATTGCTTCAACGCTCCAATATAGTTTCCAATGTGTAAATTTCCCGATGGCTGAACTCCCGAAAAAATTACTTTATCCATATCTTTATATTATCATACAAGCCATTTTTTCTTAAATGATTGAAAATTATCATCTAAAATTGACTGCCTTATCTGCTTAGTAAGATTAATTAAGAAATAAAGATTGTGAATACTTAATAAATTATAAGCCAAGAGTTCCCTGCTTTTAAATAAGTGACTTATATATCCCCGTGTAAAATTCCGGCAGGCAAAACAACTGCAGTTTTCATCCAAAGGTTTTGAATCTTGTCTGTAAATTGGCTTATCTATATCTGTTCTAAAGCGGTTTTTGCTGGTACCAAATGGCGGAGAGATAAAGAAAAACCCCGTTCTTCCAAGCCGTGTCGGGATAACGCAGTCAAAAGTATCAATTCCCCTTTCTATCACCTCAAAAATATCATCCACTTCCCCAATCCCCAAAAGATGCCTTGGTTTCTCATCCGAAACAATATCCGTTGTCCAATCAACCACATCGTATAAATTCTTCTTTGACAAATGAGCTCCGCCCATGCCGATTGCGTCAAAATTTTTGTCAACAAATTTGGCAGAAAGTTCTCTTAAGTCTTTGAACTGTCCTCCATGAGTCACCCCATATAAAAGCTGATCTTTTCTTTTGTGTGCTTTAAGACTTCTTAATTCCCACCTGTTAGTTAATTCCAAACTTCTTTTTGTTTCTGCGTAAGAATATTTTGGCGACTCCAAATCATCAAATCCGACAATTAAATCCGCACCAAGCTTTTCCTGGATTTCGATTGAGCTTTCGGGTGTTAATTTATGAGCTGAACCGTCAATGTGAGACTGAAAAGTCACTCCTTCTTCCGTAATTTTATTCAAACGTGGCTTTGCTTCTTCGGTTTCCTTATAATGTTTTGGTTCTTCTATTAAAAACTTAACCCCTCCGCCTTCTTTTCCAACGCCCAAAGAGAAAACCTGAAAACCCCCGCTGTCTGTCATCGTCGGGCCATCCCAACTCATAAACTTTCCCAAACCGCCGAATTTTTTAACCAAATCCTCGCCCGGTCTTAAATGCAAATGGTAGGTATTGGCAAGCACTATTTGTGCCCCCATTTCTTTTAAATCGCGTGGCGAAATACCCTTAACCGCTCCCTGTGTCCCCACAGGAACAAATTGCGGAGTTTCAATATCGCCATGGGGAGTTTTTATTATGCCGGCTCTTGCCTTTGTTTTTTTGTCTTTTTTTGTAATTTCAAATTTCGGTTTCATAACGCTAAAAGGGTGGCAGAAGTGGAAAGGCTCCCGACAGCGCGCAGTTCGTTCGAACGCTTGAGACTAGAACGAGCACTGGCGGGAGGGAAACTTCTGACAGGACCCTAATTTAATAATTTCATTACTTCTTTCTTAAACTGTTCTCCTCTGTCTTTATAATTTTTAAACATGCCAAAAGAAGCGCATGCAGGTGTTAATAAAACAACATCACCAGGCGCTGCAATTTTATATGCCGCAGTAACTATTTTTTCCATATTATCTGCGCCTTCGATAATTATTAATTCTGAATTCTGAACTCTTAATTGCGCTTTTATGCGCGCCCATTCATCTCCTATTCCAATTATTGCTTTTATGTTTTTCGCTTCCTTTATTGTTTTTGCCAACTCTTCAAAATTACTTTTCTTGCTTGATCCCCCTAAAATTAAAATCTCAGGCTCAGAAAATGCATTAATTGCCGCCATTGTGGTTTCCGGAGTTGTAGAAAATGAATCGTCGTAGTATCTTACTCCGTTTATTGTTGCGACAAGCTCTAACCTATGTTCAAGGCCTTTAAAAGTCTTTAAAACCGAAGCTATATTTTCTTTTGCAACATCAAAAAGCGTTGCTACCATTATTGCCGCGCAAACATTTTCCAGATTATGTTTACCGGGTAAAAGTATTTCTGAAGCATTAATAATTTTTTCCTCTTTTCCATTTTGACTTAAAAAAACCGCGTTATCTTTTATAAAACAGCCCTCATACCCGTTTCTTTCAGTGCTTACATAAAATACTTTTGCGTTTGTATGAATATCCGATTCATTACTTGCTACATAATCTCTGTTAATAATTGCGAAGTCTTCTGAAGTTTGAAATTTTAAAATATTTCTTTTTGCATCAACATATTCTTCAAGGTCTTTATGATAATCCAGATGCTCGCTGGTTGTCATAAGCATTACGGCAATATGAGGACTTTTAGTAAGGTCCAAAAGCTGAAAACTTGATAGTTCTAAGACTGCAACTGAGTGAACATTTAAATTATCCAAAAACTCAAAAGGAGGAACACCAATATTACCTCCTAAATACGCATCAAAGCCTTGTTTTTTAAGCATTTCGTAAATTAATGTGGATGTTGTTCCCTTACCTTTTGTTCCGGTTACACCGATTATTTTACAAGGACAAAGCTCCATAAAAATTCTTGTTTGAGAAGTAATTTTCTCTTTAGGAGCATACTTTTCTAAATCAGAAATCTTGGCACCCGGGCTTCTGACAACTAAGTCATATTCATCAAGTTTTTTCAGATAATCTTCTCCCTGAGTATAATCAAAAATTGTTACTTTAGAGCCTTGTTTTTCAAAAAACTCAGCGTTGGAAGTACTCTCTATTCTACCCCCACCGCTAACTACTGCAATCTTTTTCCCTTTAAAATTATTCATTGAAGCGAAATTCTACTTAATTTAGCTTTGTTTGTCAATTTTTCTGCAAAATATCTTAAAGCATTCAAATTCCCTGTTGTATAAAAATTATAGCTCGGATTTGTAGAATTAGATAGCGTTTTGTTTTGTTTTAAAATGCGCTGAATCTGTCTTGAAACTGCGTTAGACGAATCCAAAATTAAAACTCCAGGTAAATATCTTTGGATTTGATCTTTGATAAGCGGGAAATGGGAACAACCTAAAGCTAAAGTGTCGATTTGTGCTTTTTTAAAAGGCTCAAGCTCTGTTTTTAAAACTTCATCTACTGATTCAAAATTCCGTTTCTCTATTAAAGGAACTAGTCTTTCTGAACCTAGATTTAATACTGAACAATCATTTGCAAACTTATTAACCAAATCTTTTTGATAAAAACTGTTTGCTGTTGCTGTAGTTGAGAATACGCCGATTTTTCCGTTTGTTGTTTTTTCCCGTGCGGTTTTGATGACTGGAACTATCCCAACAATAGGAATTTGCCCAAACTCTGTTCTTAATCTATCTATTGATGCAACCGTAATGGTATTACAAGCCACAACCAAAAGCTTTATCCTACTTTTAAGAAGAAACTTCACCATTTTTTTTGTTAAGCTATAAATCTCTTCTTTGCTTTTTTCTCCATAAGGACAGTTTTTGGAATCTGCCAGGTAAATTATTGATTCGTTTGGAAGTTTTTTAATTAAAACCGAAGCTATTGAGAGTCCACCGACTCCTGAATCCATTATTCCGATAGGTTGATTCATCAAGGCCAATTATACCAGAAACAATTTGGAGGCTAGCTATTATTTTTGAAGTATTCTCTTAACATCATTCTAAGCGTTGTCTTTCCCTTTGTAGTTTTAAAATATTCTTCTCTCCTTTTCGCGTCTTTTTCGTTTCGGTACGCTTCATAAAAAATGAGTTCGAACGGAGCCTGCCCCCTGGTGGATAATTCTTCTTTATTATTGTGTTCAAAGAAACGCTTTTTAAGATTTGTAGTAAAACCCACGTAGATAAAATTTCTTATCTTGCTTTGAAGAATATAAACGTAGAAAAATTTCATACAATCGTTGGGACGTACTAGTCACAAGTTCCAGTACATCCCTGCGCTCACCACTCATTTTAAAAATACCACCCATTAAACATTCGTTGCAAGAGTGATTTATCACTCGCAGCAGTGAACCCGAATGAAAATGAGTGGTTCGCTGTTGCGGGGCTAGGAGTTGCGCCTAGCCTGTGAGATTATGAGCCTCACGTGCAC
>CAYIOB010000048.1:0-6150 GCA_964364925.1 uncultured Gammaproteobacteria bacterium | reverse complement strand
CCTTGACATTTTGGTTTTTCTTTGATAGAAAAACACATAAGGCAATTAGTTTTATTTCCTGCCTAGAGGACTAACTGCCCTTTTTCCAAGAGCATTGCTTATCGTACAAGAGCTTATTAATTCAAGTAACGAAAGCGATGCTCTTTTTTATCCCGATTCAATCGGGATTATAAAAATGCCACCGGTATACTAATCCCTTTTTCCAGCAGTTTTTTAAACTGCTCGCGACCCTGTTTTACCAAGATTTCCTGTTTAGTATCAATAAGTGTTTTTCTGGCTTTGTCTGCATTTTTATAAAATTGAAACCTCATACTTACCCGAATTCTATCACACCTTGTCAAGTCTGTCAAACCTATAGCAAAAAACTGGCAAAAAACTGTATAACCTGTAGTAATTTGTGGCTAATTTAGATTGGTATGACAATCTTTTCGTATTGGTACTAAAAAATGTGGAAAACTTGTGGGAAACAAAATAAATACTACCAATACTACAAATATCAAATAGTACAAATATTTAAATATTGGACTATTGGTATGTATTTGTAGTATTCTTAAGCGGTCTTTATTAGGGAAGAGAAGAATGTTCTAAGGGGCGGTTGGTAGTCGTAGAGGGAACTGGAGCGGAGCCAAAGCTTAATAAGCTGGAATACATTTCGCTTAAGATCCGAAAGGTAAATCTTGGGATCGTTTCTATGGAAATGCAAAAAATCTTCCATGTTGGCAAATTTTCCAAAAGGCAAGAGTTTCATAAAGATATCACTATAAATAAAGGGGCGGGAATTAACATTGAATTTTAAAACATCTTTAGGAAGGATAGTCTTATTAATTAAAACAGTTTCAAATTGCAATGATATTCCATGCAGAGGGTTTTCGTAAATCTGATAATGGTAGGGAGGGAAGTCGCTTTTTCCGATTTTCTTATCGCGGTCGTTAATAAAAGTGCATTGTGAACCAACAGCCACAATTCCCGGGTTTGCGATTAGGAATCTATACTGTTTTTTAATCCTATTTGGGCTACTGATATCGTTAGTATCCATAAAGGCAATATAGCTTCCTTTAGTTTTGTTAACCAGGCGGTTTAAGGTTACCGCAATACCGTACCTTTTTATGTTCTTGTATACTCTTATTCTTTTGTCTTTTTTCTTAAACTGCTTGAGTATTTTGTAGGATTTATCCGAGGATTTGTCGTCAATAGCCACGATTTCGATATTTTTATAAGTTTGGTTCAAAAGACTATTTAAACAATCCGAAAGGTATTTTTCGGCATTGTGAACAGGCAATAAGATAGAAATCAAAGATTTTGAGTCGTTCATAAAGCTCTAAGCAGGGGTTTCTATGGATTAATGTCGGACAGTCATTTATTTGCTTAAGCAGTTTACCATTTTAGGCAAAATTTGTCAATCTTTGAGCCTAAGTATTAAGATTTATTATCTCTTTTAGTCTTGATAATTACAACCGTAAAGGTCAATATGGTTAAAATAAGGCCAAAATACTCCAGGTATTGAGGCAAATAGACAATGACTATGAAATTCGATGAATCATTTAATTTCCATCCATTGGCCCAATTGTTTATCAGCAAGTGATTTTTCAATTCTTTACCAAAGACAAATGGGAAGATCTGTGTTGTTAAGCTTAAATGAGACACTTCGTAGGCGTGCCAGCCCTTAGCATAGGCTTGGGAGAGCACAAGGGTTTGATTATTGTTTAAATTAGGATTCTTGAGCGTATACAGACTTGGATTTGGATGAGAAAATGCACCGACAATTTCCCTGGTAGACTTTGAATATTGAGGACTTGATCCTTTTTCTATTCTAGAGAGCCAGTTATAGGGAATAGGAATGACGTTAATTGAAGCAACATCGTTTATGCTTTGAACCCGTTTTATAGCAAAGTTATTTATATTAACATCGAATCCGCTTTCATCTCCCATGGCAGGAAGCAAATAAATATCTGTTTTGAAGTCGCTGTTTTTCGGCAGGATCGTATAAACATCGCACCTTTTTGATTCTAGATTAGCAATACAAAGCCTTATTGGAAGACCCTTAATATTTCTTGATTTTATAGCAATTAGATATGTCTTGTTTGAATCCAGTTCCTGATAGGAGAAATGATCGCAAAAAGATCCATCGTCCGAAGTGTAGCGAATATAATCTGCTGATTCGTTCTTAACAACTTCACGGGATGTGGGAGCGGGTCCGCGGGGATTAATTATACCGCAACTTCCCCCCGTTTTAGGCAGTTTGGTAATATCCTGACTTAAATCTCTATTGCCCGAGAAAGGAATGATAATCTCGGTTTTACTTGAAAGATTTTGTTTAGCTACGGTACTTATGTCGTCTTTGGTTATTTCTGCTTCGAATAGCGGCGCAGTTTTACTGAAATAAAGATTTTTGTATGTAACGTTTTTGGAAGAAATAAGATCACTTGAATCAAGAAAAATTTTAACTTCAAAGCTTGGGATATCAGAGGTTTTTACTGCAAAATATTGCGAAAGTCCTAAGCTACTATTGCTTATGTCCAAGTTTTTTGAAAAATAGTAAATGCAATTTGCCTTGTCTTTTTTTGCAATACAAAGGTTGGGCTGACTGTCTCCGGTGAAGTCAAATTTAATGCCAACAAGCGCCTGGCCTGAATTAGAAGCAATGGCTACTTGGCTAAAAACATTTTCTAAAGGGAATCTCATGCAGGCTTGTGCGTGTTGAGCGAAAAAAGAAAAGCTATTTTGACTAAGCGTGTTTAATCCAAAGACAGGGTTTAGTTCATATGAACCGCATGGAAATAAAGAATAACTTAGGCTTTGAATGTCGGGTTTTGTTATATTTTCTTCTTTGGAAGGGTAAATAGATATTGAATTATCCGAATCTGTTCTTAAAAAGATCTGCCCGAGCAGAAAGGGAACATTCTCCTCTATCTTACCGATTCTAAAATTATATTTTTGATTTATGCTGAGTATTAAATCTGAAGAAACCGTTGGGGGAGATAGGATTATTGGTAACTGATTGGAATTTTCTAAAGGAAATTGCGGATAGAATAGTATTTGAATACGGTTTTGGGTTTTTATTACAAATAAATCTGCTGGAATTTGGTTTTCTGTTGACACAAAATTAGGGAAATTTATACTTGTTGTTTTATCATCCAAAGCCAGACTAATTCCTTGCTGAGACGAATTTAAGTCTTTCAATAAATGATTTTGATTATTAATAATATTCCTGAAAGGAAAATTTACATCTCCTGAGCCGAGGCTTATGTAGTCTCCGTATTCTTCAAATGCAAAATCTTCGTAAAAAGATTTAGCAACAGGAGATATAGAAATAGGGTTTTCTAATGTAAAGAGAGGATAATTTTGATTAGAAACTTTATAGACTGAAAGCTTGTCTCCAAAAGTTTTCTCTCTTTGTATATTTGAAGAATTACTAAGAAGGTCTTCTATTTCAGGAATAAAGAGAATTTTAGGATCATTTCCGGGTCCGGGTGCTATAACGCTTTTGTCTAGAAGAATATATCCAATATTATATTTTTTAATCACATTATTGAAAAGAATTATATCTTTTGAATAAATTGCTTGGGACATTTCTCTATAATACTGTTCGTTAGCAGGGGACCATCTATCAAATTCTCTGTCAAGAAGTGGTTGCTTTATACCAAACCATAGAAATCCGGCTCCCTGGTAGTACCAGTCGTGATAAGTCCATCCCCAGAAGCTATTGATAGGCAGACTTGCGACTCTTCCCTGAGGTTGAGCATCAAACCATGCGAACATTTGTCGGTATTCACTTGGGATTCTCACCCTCATGCCGGGGCTTATAAAGCTACCTTTAAAAGCTGGTAATGTGTAATAGATTATTCCTATTAAAAAAATAAAAAAAATTACATATGGAAAGTTTTTGCTTTCTTTTATTTTTGACGCGGCAACTATAATAAAACTTACTCCGTAAGCAAAATAAATACTTACTGTAAAAATCAAGATTATAGAAAATTTAGTAAAAGGAAATCGTAGTGCTTCTCTAAAAAACGGAATATTATCTCGCAATAAATTGTAAATAAAACCAAAAGGAGGGTTTGTGTTAAGCCAGAAAAAGATTCCAATTCCAAGAAAAGATAAAAGAGCAGTTGCTACCTTATTTTTCTTAATAATTGAGTAGATAAGCCCGACAATTGCAACTAAAGAAAAAAAATAACCGATTAAGATTACAGCTGAGCTTTGAAGATATAAGCTCCATTCGTCAAGAAGCGGCGCAAACTTATTGTTCCCAACATACTCGCCCCAGTTAAAAAGAAAGTTTTTGAAAATAAGAAGATCTTTTATGGTACCAAATGATTGATTTTGAGCAAAGGCTTCGTCAGAAAAGAGCGAGTGAATTTTTGAATTACTTACCGCGCCATTGTCGTTAGCTATAAAATAAATATTGGGAAGAAGCCAAAATAAATTTATTAAAATTGAAGCTGCAATAATAATTATTAATCGCTTGAAGTCCGATTTAAAGTTTTTTCGAACCAAACAGTAACTGAATAAAAATGTCAAAAAGCTGCCAAAAAAAGCAAACCATAGAGTCGAGGTATGTGCCATAGAAGCGCTGAAAAAAGTGATAACTGAAAAGATAAGAAGAGTCTTTGGTTTTTTGTCATCCAGGTAGTGAATCGAGAAAAGCAAAAGCCATGGAAGACTTGCAAAATGAGTTGCAAACATCTCAAATGGTACATAGAAATGCTGCAGTGTGCCCAAATTTAAAAGATAAAAAAGCCCTGCCAAGAATGCGCTTACCTCTGTTTTTAAATGATTTTCTTTAAACACAATTTGCTTTACAAAAAAATAAACACCAACCGGTCCTAAAATGATAGTTAAGAAAAAATAACTATATCTTAATAAAGAATCGGGAAGGATAAAGCTTAGGGGATAATAGATAAACATTCTGGCAATTTCAGAAGCGTGAGACTGCGTTGCAAGTGCTCCTAAACCTTGATTTTCTTGCCATACCCCAAAGAGAATTCTTTTAAAATACAGCCCAAAATTAAATTCCGGGTGAAGCGTGTCCCAGCCGGAAAGAATTGTTCCTACATCATAATTAGCACTGGATACGAGTGCGGAAATAGTTACCAAAAGTAGAAGAAATCTATTTTTATATAAGTAATTTTTCATTTTGAATAGAGATCAAGTATGTCTCCGTTTGGTAAATTGTAAGTATTAATTTTTTTAAAACCTGAATCAATATTTTCAACAGTTTCTCTTAATTGTAAATATACATCAATATTCCTTGTTGCCGGGACACCGACCTGACTTTGTGGAATTACAACATAAGAATATTTAGAAAGAAAAAGTTTGATTTCTTCAGGGGTTGAGAATTTTTGAGATGGGGGAGAATCTATTTCTAGATCACGAAGGTTTAGGATATCTCTTGTAAGTAAGAAATTACCCGCATTTATTCTTTCTTGATCTACCAAGCATAGAAGCCAGGTCCTGCCATTTACATTAAGATTTGAAAGTATTTCGTTCTGGGGCCAAACAGTCCTGTTGTAAGCATGAACCAGATTATCATTTATATTGATGTAATCTATAAAACCTAATATTGGTAATTTTATAGCTCTTTGATAATGGAAAGTGGCTGGTCTAAAGGAAAGAATGCCATCGTATAAAACCAAAAGCGAGATTATAAGTAATACGATTAACATCCCAAATACCTTAAATTTTTGTGCTAATTTACTCAGAAAAACTCCAATTATAATTGCTGCAAAGGGAAGGATAGGCAAGGTATATCTCCAATCTTTATTAGAAATTAAGCTGAATTCCAGATATATCAAGAACATGGTTCCGGCGAATAAAACTTTATATTCTGATTTGTGCCTGAAAAAGAAATAAATAGCGCCAATTATGAAAATGAATGCCATGTAAATATTCATCTGAAAGTTGAAAAATATATAAATATAAAAGATAAAATTCTCAAAAGTAAATATTTTAGCAGGGTCTGAAGACTCACCTGCAAGGCTAGGCATTGCCTGACTGACAAAGGACGAGGAATTAAGGATATACCAGGGGGCTACGATGAAAAATAATATTAGTAAGTACTTAATAATATTGGCTTTTAACATCTCTTGTTGTTCATTGTTGCTTTTATACCATTTATAAAGCGTTACTAAAAATGGAAAAAGCAGATAC
>CAYIOB010000047.1:0-6196 GCA_964364925.1 uncultured Gammaproteobacteria bacterium | reverse complement strand
CTCTTCTGTGCAGTTTTCCAATTTCCGATAATCTCAATGGCAATTCTTTATAGCTTCGAGGTCTAAACCTATAAATAATCGTTGATTCGGGGCAATTCATGGGTTTTAAAGTGTAGCTTTCAGGGTGCTCGTCTTTTTCATCATCTGATAAAATAAGGTTATACATATTGTGTTCGCCAAACTTTGTCCAGTGTCCTGACTCTTTAAAAAGCTGACTTTTAACCATTATCGGTGTTGAGGTTTCTAAATAACCCGCTTTTTCGGTAAGTTCTCTGATGTATTTTTCCAGTTCTTTGAAAATTACCATGCCTTTTGGAAGCCAAAAGGGAGCGCCGGGTGCATAATCGTGGCTAAAAAATAATTCTAGCTCTTGTCCTATTTGTTTGTGATCTTTTTGATTATTTTTGTCCATGAGGCTATTTTATCAGCTTTGGCTTTTTTTGTATATAAGCTATTGGGTTAATAAACTCGGGTTTTTATTTATAATAAACCCAATAACTCCGGCAACAAAATTACCGACAAAAGGTATAAGGTTAACGTTTTTTAGAATAAAACCAAGAGCTGTAATAACTAAAGCGAGGCCGACGGTTGCTCCAAGTGCCCAAGCTATTCCGCCAATGAAGTTGTCGATGAATATGATTTTTCTTTTCTTATCTACTTGTTCGTAACGTTCCATTAAAGCTGTCTATAAACAGAATAAGGAGTCTTTAAGTGGTTTGTCAAGGGTTATAAACCAAGCTCGTTACTTATTAATTGCATTGCTTTTAAAGAATGTTCAATAAAATCTCTGATTGGTATTTTAAGCTTGTCTTCGCAGGCTAATATCTGGCCCCGATTAGCGCCTCTTGCAAACGAAGACTCATTAAATCTATTTATCACAAAATCTGTTGTTACCGAGGCCAGTTTTTTATCTGGGCTTACCAAGGTTGCGGCTATAATAAGACCAGTAAGCTCATCGGCGCAGTAAATGCTCCAGTCCATTGCGCTTTTTGGTAAAACCTTATTGTTTGCAAAGTTGTGAGACATGATTGCGTACATTACGTCGGCAGGAAGCTTAATGCCTATTTTTTCTTCCAAAACCAAAGTGTGCTTTTCGGGATGATTTCGTGTAAGTTCATAATCAGCATCGTGCAAAAGCCCGACAGTCCCCCATTTTTCTTCGTCTTGAGGATTTTGACTGGCTGAAGGGGTAAATTTTCGGTATAAAACTTTCATTACCGCTTCGCAGGCAAGGTGGTGTTTGATTAGATTTTGATTTTTAATCAGCTTAGCAAGTGTCTTGTATGCTTCTTCCCTATTCATAAATTCAGTCACCAGTTACTAGAAATTAGTGATTAGTCTGTGGAGCTGACAGGATTCGAACCTGTGACCTCTTCAATGTCAATGAAGCGCTCTAACCAGCTGAGCTACAACTCCTTAAACGAGCCCTCCCTCAAAGACCCGTTTAATTCTAACAAAATAAATTCAATTCATCAATTAGGCTTATTAAGCCACTCTTCGTGACGGTTGTCTTCCCCTATGCAATGTCCCACTTCTCTTGAGTTCTCCCCTATCTATTCCTTGCTCGGCCGATAATCGTCTGCGCTCGGCAATTAGAGCAACTCTTTCAGGAGACTCCGGCGGCACGCCTTCCTCTCTCAATGCGCTCAATCTAGCGTCATGTTCTGCGATTACTGCTCTTCTGAAATTAATCCTTGATGCTGTCCAACCCTCTGGTCCTCTCATAAATAATCACCTCCTTTTAGATTAAAAACCTAGTATCTCCTTACTGTTTGTCTCGGATCTCTAGATTTTCTTCTTATTCCCGACACTGATTCTCCGCGTCTTACTCCCAGATGATCTGTCGGATGACCTTCTCCGAACGATACTCCGCCGTTAGAAAGCATTGTAAGGTCGCCAATAGCCCATCCGCCATGCACGCTTAATCCCCTAGGAGCTCTGTCTGTGCCCGAAGCGCCGAATGATTGTCCCCTTTCACCTTTACTCATAATCTAAAACACCCCCTTATCCTCGCCTGTCAAGCAGGCGAACTCGCACTTTCGTGCTCCGTTCATAAAAAAACCGCCTCTTGGAGGCGGAATAGTTTTTCTGCACGAAAACTTCTCCGCCCGTTAGGCGATAAGAAGAATCATGCAAACGATTAACGATTTCATATTGTTATTAATATTCTATGATAAAGCTTTTTCTTTTGTCAACTACCCTGTTTGTGTTGCTACAATGCGCTCTCCGGACAAGCCAAAGCTAGTGCCGTGTCTTTTAAATAGCGACCAGTATTCTTTTTTTGCTTTCTTTGAGGCAAAAAGACTCGCCCAACTCCTAGAGTCTTCTATTTTCATTCGTGCGCTTCTAATTGTTGAAAGCATCCACTCAAAGAAATTCAAATGATATTTGCCCGGATTTACAGGTTTTTGCTCAACCGTTATTTCTCTAAAGGTTATTTCCAGCTCTTTGGAAGACTTAGCTAATTTTTTAAGTTCAATTATTATCTCCGAAACCTTGGTGTTTAATTCCCTATTTTCCGTTTGGGAAATTCTTTTTTCGGAGTGAATAATCTCTCCCGTATAGTCCCATCCTGCCTCAATACGTGGTTTCTTTACTTCATGGGGTTTTTCTGCTTTTTGATCGGCCGTTTTCTTATTTAGAGAAATTTCCTGTCCTTGGATAAGGTCACCGCTTGTCTCTCCTTTTTCTCTTTCTGCAATGTTTGTTCCCAGCATTTTGTCCCAACGCAAAGTTTGTTCCAAAACATCTCCGATGATTCCCTTTGCTACGTCCTCTTTAATAGAATTTACAACCGAGGCTCCGATATCCCTAACGGCTTCAATAGGATTCTGGTCAATATTTAGCTGCGGTTTAAATTTTCTTTGCGCCATAATTGCCCCTTTTATATCACAGGTTCTTTAAGAAATCAAGCGTTTTTTGCTGTCTTAGGATACTTGCAAGAAGATATCTGTTAGCTTGGAGATTTTGTCTTTCGGCTTCGTTTTTTGCTTGCCGTATAGCTTCTTCTACTTCTTTATCTTCAACGGTTATCTTTTCCGCCTGCGCTATTTTTTGCAAAACAAATTCAAGCTTGATATCGTTTTCCGCTTTTTGTTCGTATTCTTTTCTTAAATCTTCGGCTTTTCTGCCTGTTGAGCCCAAATACTGATCAAGAGTTAACCCAAGTTTTCTTACTTCATCAAGAGTTTGAGACAGAAGTCTTTCTACTTCCTGTTCAATGATTATTTTTGGTATTTTAATTTCAACTGAGGCTAAAGTCTCTTTTACAATATCATCAAAGCTAATTTGAGGCTGTTCTTTGTCCGGAATAACAATTTTGCTTTTGGCTGTAATCTTTTTGACATTATCTTTATAATCACCCAGTTTAATTTCGGGTGTTTCGCAGGTAACAGCTATAAATTGCCAGTCTTTTCCTTCTTCCAGTTTTTCAACATGAACTCTGGGGGCGATAACGGGATTTACTTTGTGTTCGTTAATGGCCTGAAGGTAAAATTGAGGCAAAAGCTTTTTCAACACCGCTTCTTTTACTTTTTCTTCGTCAACTTTATCCTCAACGAGTTTTTTAGGAGCCTTCCCTTTCCTAAAGCCGGGTACTTGCGTATTTTGTGCGTAGTCGCTTATAACAGTTTCCCTGGTTTTTTTAACATCTGCCCAGGGTATGGTAATCGTGAGGGTAATTGTTTGGTCTTCCTGTCTTTGAATTGCTGAAATCATATATACAACTTTCAATTTTCAATTCCGATTTTCTCGTGCGGACGAAGGGAGTTGAACCCCCACACCCTTGCGGGTACAAGGTCCTAAACCTTGCGTGTCTACCATTCCACCACGTCCGCAAAGCAAGAACGATTATACAAGATTTATCCTGTTAAATCCAGCAAGGCCGCGTCAGACGCGATAAGGCTGGAAAAAGCTATTTAACGGGATTTACAGAGAAAGCGAAAGAGCGTCCTGCGGATTTCTCAATGCAAAATTCTGAATATTATTCATAAAATAGCTGACTCTTTGTGCCCATGTTGGAGAAGAAGCATAAAGTGATCCGATTTGATATATGTCCCCGGCTCCCCATTTATCCATATATTTTTCCCTTAATCCTTGCGAGATTGTCTGAATACCTTCCTCCCAGGATTTAAACCTTATCACGTTATCTCCGTATATGCCCCATCCCCATGCATTGTAGGAGTTATATGGAATTTGCTGTCCAAACGTAGATTCAAGACCGGAAATAGCAGCTACAAATTTCCAGTCTAAATTGTACTTATCGGCGTATTTTACAAAACTGCCTGCATCCCCAGCTAAAGGAGAGTTATATTTTGCCAGGTATGTTTTAAGAACTCTGACACGGTAATCGTCGTTTATTTCTTCTTCCGCAAGTGTAATTTGCGCAGAAGAACCAGACGCTTTCTGCTGTGCAGACGCGCTCTGAACGTTAAAAGTGAAAATCAATGTGAGGATAAATAAAACGAAAATATTTTTTGCCATAAAAAAATCCTAACGTATACATTTGGAAGGCATACCTTAGGATCTGGGAGGATTATAGCATACAACTATAGGATTGTCAAGTCCCTTACTATAGGTTGATTTGAAGTTGCCCCATGTAGAGATTAACGGAATCTGCCCAATCTCCGTTATTTGAGGGTGTATACTTAGCCATGATTTCCCGAGGCGTTTCGAGACCTTTTTCTTTGTATTGCGTAACTAGTGTTTTAGTGACAGTATCTATTGCTTCCGGATAGCTTGAAAACTTTGTAACGTTTTTGCCGTATATGCCAAATCCCCAGCAATTATAAGAATTTTTTGGAGCTTTTTTACATAAATTTGATTCTTGCATGGCTATGGCCGGAATAAGTCTGTAATCAAGGCCATATTTGTCTGCAGAGGAAACTATGTTTTGAGCGTAAGGAAGAAGATCCGAATTGTGCTTTTTAAAGAAATCGGCTACAACGGCCACTCTTGCGTCTTGCTGACTTATACTGTCGCCCAGCACGTTCTGACTCTCGGCTAAAGCTGCATAGGAGACATTGTTGTTTGGAGCAGGAAAGGACAGAAGGCGTTCTTTCTCAGAGCCCAAAAAAGAGAAATAAAGAATGCAAAAAGTTAGTAAAATAGGTGTTAGTGTAAAGAAGATTGTGGACAGAAAAACCTTTTTCATTAATATACTAGCTTTGCATATCTTGGGGCTTCTTGTCAACTCCGATTTAATCGGAGTCAAGTTTCAGGTTAACTTAAATTTTAAGTAACGACTAGGAGGTTTTAGTTTGTTTGTGGTGATATTCTATGGCATGGAAAATAAAATAAGCAGCAACAACAATGACTACGATTATTCCTGCCTGCCATATTGGTATGTCATAAAAAGTAGCACACGTTAGGTTTTTATAGCCTAGGCTATAAAAGAAATCACACAAATTTTTATAAAGAGAACGATCGGCGTTAAGAAAGTCTATGGCTGCAACAAAAAACAGTGTTATTCCTAAAACGAGAGCATATTTATTCTTAAAACCTCTCATAAAACCCTCCTACTCTTTTTGTATACCCTTTAAAGGAAATAGTCAAGGGGATATTTGAGCGGACGAAGGAGCGGAAGCTGAAAGCTGAGCTCGCCTGCCTGACAGGCGAAGAGAATCCTCTGCCTTCTCCTTGCCTGCCCGCAATGCCGTTTCTGAGCGGCGGACCGGATTCGAACCGGCGACCTCTTCCTTGGCAAGGAAGCATTCTACCACTGAACTACCACCGCATAGCTTCGGCAGGCGGGGCAAGGAGACGTTCTACCGATAAACTACGCCCGCTTCTCGCTATCGCTCGAAGTAAACTTCTGGTTCGAAGTAAACTTCTCGATAAGTCCTAATTTTTTCTTCTGGCTCATATCTTTAATAACTATTTCACGCTTTCTCGCTTCACGAATATTTCTTGCTATCTCGTAGTATACCAAATGTACAGGCAATCTTCCTTTAGTAAATACTGACAAGCCTTGTTTATGTTCCGAGAGTCTCTTTTTTAAGCTCCAAGTAATGCCTGTATAAAAAGTGCTATTCGAGCATTTTAGGATATAAACATACATTTTAAATTTTCATTCGAAAGCCTGCTTCGAACGAATGAAAGCCTGCTTTGAACGAATGAAAGCCTGCTTCGAACGAAGTGAGAAGTGCTGAGGATGTGAGTCGAACACATATAGCCTGTTCTTCAGACAGGTGCCTTG
>CAYIOB010000046.1:0-6358 GCA_964364925.1 uncultured Gammaproteobacteria bacterium | reverse complement strand
AAACTTCAAGAAGAGCCATCGCAAGAAGAGCAATGCCATAGAGTCCAAATTCAGAAGGGGTTAAGATTCGGGCAATTATTACTATGCTAAGCAAAGATATTCCTCTTGTGAATAAGTTTAATAACCAAATCCAGGAAACTCCTTTAACGGCGATTTTTGTATACCCCATATTTAGTATTGAAATTATACCAGCTTTGGCCTTATAATACATTATCCTGCTCCAAAGCTTAGAAATGAAAATAAAACGGTGTAGATCTTGCAATTCCAAAAATTTAATCGGTATATTATCTTTAGGTAATCAGTACCTTTCTGATTTTATTAAAACAAACAGAAAACCCAAGTCTTTTCCTCTCAACATGATTCTTTGCAAAGATTGTTTTCTTGCTCAATTGGATTACTCAGCTCCCTCTAAATATCTGTATACCGAAAGATATGGTTATAAATCAGGCATTAACCTAACGATGCAAAATGAACTTAAACAAATTGCCCAAGAGTCTTTAAAGCTAATTAAGAACCGGAAGGAAAAAACCCGCCTGCCGAAGCCTGGCACTGGCGGGCAGGTTGTTGCCGTTGATATTGGCGCTAATGATGGAACACTGCTGAAAAATTATCCAAAAAATATTTACAGAGTTGGTGTTGAGCCTATTACCAAATTTGCAAAAGAAGCAAAAAAATACTCTGACAAGGTTATTAATGATTTTTTTACTTATGAGACATTCTATAAGGCTTTAAAAAATAAAAAAGCGGACATAATCACAATAATTTCCTGCTTTTACGATATGGAAGAGCCCAATAAGTTTATTTCCGATGTAAAAAAAATTCTTAAAGATGACGGAATATGCGTAATACAACAAAACTATTTGGTGGGCATGCTCAAGCAAAACGCTTTTGATAATATTGTTCACGAACATTTGGAATATTACTCTCTTCTTTCTCTAAATAATCTTCTTGATAGGCATGGGCTGGAAGTTTTTGACTTAGAAGAACGAACCCTTAATGGAGGAAGTTTTAGAACGTATATCGCTTTTAAAGGCAAAAGAAGGATAACAAAGGCTGTAGAAAAACTTAACAAGTCTGAAAAAAGGTTAGGACTCAACAAAAAGAAAGTTTATCTTGATTTTGCCAAAAGGATTAAAAACAATAAGAAAAAATTATTCCAATTTATAAAAAAAGAAGACAAAAGAGGAAAAACAATATATCTTTACGGAGCTTCCACCAGGGGAAATACTCTCCTTCAATATTTTGGATTAGACCAAAAATTAATAAAAAAAGCTGTAGAAAGAAACCCCGAGAAATGGGGAAAAATAATTGCATCCGTTGGGATACCCATCATATCCGAGGAACAGGCAAGAAAAGATAAACCCGACTATATGCTTGTTCTGCCTTGGTTTTTTAAAGAAGAGTTTTTAAAAAGAGAAAGCAAATACCTTGAAAAAGGCGGACATTTTATTTTCCCTCTCCCAAAATTTGAAGTTATTTAGAAGAATAGATATCAACTATCGGGGCTCCAGCCGCCTTTACCTGACGTATTAATTTATAATTTCTTTTTATTTGAGAATCATCGAAACCCTCTCTTAAAACATGGTAATAATTTACCACTACGTAATCGTATTTTATTTTAGGATCGTAAATTCCTTTATTAGGATCTATAAATATAAGCTTTTGATTTTTTATCGGCGGAAAGGCATGGGGCGGAGAAATAAAAAGCGCTATTGATGAATTCTTTTTTGCATTATCTCTTAAATAATACCCTGCTTCTCTAAGTCCCTGTCCCCACCATCCAAGTTCAAAATATCTCTTGTCATACACACCCTTTGGGCCCCCCACGAGTTCATTAAAGTAATCTAAATAGTAAGGTTTCATCTGGTAAATTATTGAAAACATATATAAAGTAATCAGTACGATTGAAGTAATTTTTGCTTTTGTGCCCAGTTTTAGCTTTTCGATTACATAAGCTATTCCCATTGCCGCAATTATTGAAAGCGGGGCATATATTTCAACTATGTACCTCACTCCATGAACTCTCCATACGTAAAATGACTGTATAAAAGGAAAAAGGAACCAAATAATTAAAGAATACAAAATCCAATTTCTTTTTTTATCAACTGCCTTAAGTCCAAAAAGTGAAAAAATTAATATTAATAATGGCGTAGTTATAAAAAATAAGGTCACAAAATATATAACCGGACTTTCTATCAATCTTCCCCAGAAAATTATAGGCGGTGCAGTTTTCACAAGCCATATCTTTTGATTAATTTCGTTTATTACATCCAAATGAAAATACGGCATCGGCCAAAGAACTATAAACGTAATTGCTGAAGTTATTCCTATTAAAAATAATGAAAGGAATTTTTTATTAGTAAACTTTTCTTTTAGTTTTCCGGTATTAAAATACCACAATAAATATATAAGACCGAAAATCGGAAACAGCAGGGCATTAGATTGTTTAGTCTCCAAGGAAAGTCCAACTAGAACTCCCGTTAGAACCAGTTTTTTGAAGGAAAAGCTTTTTAAAAACCTGATAAATGAATAAACGGAAGACGTAAACAGAAACATTAAGATACTCTCCGTAGTTACCAACTGAGATAAACCGATAAAAAAGGGCAAGGCAGAAAATATAATTCCTGATAAGATTCCAACGAACACAGAGACATATTCCCAAGCAATAAGAAGAACTAACACGGCCGACAAACTTGCAAAAACGGCTGACAGAAACCTTGAATATGTATAATCATAGTTAAATATTGGATTTCCGCTTTTGTCGGTCCCTGTTTTATCTAGGTGAGCAGTTAAACCATAAATATATTTAACAAGCGGGGGGTGATCATAGGTGGTATAAAAATAACTGTTGGAAAAATCGCCCTTTTTAATTAATTCGTCCATTGTATATCCCTGCTCTATGTATTCCGGCTCATCCCAAGTTCGCCCCATTTGATTCAATGTTGCAATTCTTAAGGTCAGCGATAATAAGAAGATAAGAATTATTGAAATAATTATTTTCCATCTGCTTTTAAGGAAGTATTCCAGTTTCATTATAATTACAAACGACAAAGACTTGAATAATTCCTTAGCATTTACTGTTGATTTACCATATATTCTATAATTCCAAGTAATTGGCACTTCTCCTATCTTAAATCCTGCAAGATGCAGTTTATATGCTGTTTCCGATAGCGTTATAAAGCCTTTTGATCTTAGCTTTGTCTTAAACAGAAACTCAACCGCTCTTCTGTTATATAGTCTAAAACCGCTTGTGTGATCGCTTAAATGAATTCCTAACCAGTAATACAAAAATTTATTTATAACCCTGCTCATAATTGTTCTGCTTGCAGCAATATTTATTATTCTGCCTCCAGGAAGGTATCGTGAGCCGATAATTAAAGCAAAATCTTCGCTATTTTTTTTCTTTATAAATCTCTCCATTTCCCAAGGATCATGAGCTAAGTCTGAATCCATTTCAAATACATATTCAATGTTTTTGTTTTTCAAAGCTTCTCTAAAACCGTCTAAAACCGCACTGCCCCGCCCAATTTTTTTAAGTCTCGAAATAAGAATGATATTCTTTTTTCCTTTTACAATTTTTTTTAGTTTTTCGTTTTCCTCCGGACGTGAATCGTCAACTATTACGATTTTCGATAACGGAAGTTTTTTATTTATTCCTTTAATAAGGATAGAAAGATTTTTTACCTCGTTATATGAGGGGATAACAACTGCAATGTCTTTATAATTTTTCATAAACTGAAACAGTATTAGGTGCTTGCACTAATCCGGAAATAAAATATTCCAATTCGCTGTTAAATATTTTATAGTATTTAAAGTTAGGTTTAAATTTAGCAATAATTTCATACCCTTCATTGTTTAGTCTTTTTACGAGATTTTTTTTGTCCGATCTTTTTAGATAATTAGTTTCTATTTCATCGTTTGTTATAATCATAACTTTTGGAAAAGTCAAATTTTTGCTGCTTATAACTTGATACTTATAATTAGTTTTAACTTTTTGGCCGTATTGAGTAAGATAGAATTCTTTTTCAACAACGTCCGGTAAGAATTGGTAAATTGGGATATTTTCGATGCCGATTAATGTACCCTTTGGTACGTTTCTAACTATCCAATCAGAGGATAATTGCCTGGGATCAGCAGACCATTTTATTGGAAACCAAGAATATGTTTCAGCGGTTTGAAACGATAATGCCGAAAATACTATTAAAGTGAATGCTAATTTAAGTAAATTATTTTTAATTTTTGAGTAAATGCTGTTAATAAATAACGCAATGGATAAAGCCATAAAGGGGAGTAAAACTAAAATTCGATTGTTTGTGGCTTCAGTTTTGATTAGATATAGGCTTAAGGAGAATGTAAGAAAAACTAAAAATAATAATATTTGATATTTGTACTCATAAACAGTTTCTTTTGTTTTCTTAAATATTCCTCCATTTATTAGAACTAACATTCCATAACAGAGCGAAAGTAGGAAGAAAATGTAAAGCGTGTGTCCAAAAATTGCAGGATATAATCTAGTTAAGTAATACTCCCAATAGTTCATCCCAAAAATAAAATTAGCTGCTCTCATGGGAGCCTGTATTACGTTAGAATAAATATATTCCAATACGTTGCCTTTACCCAACAGGATATCCGGATTACCAAAAAATAAATAAACTAAAATATAAGCAGAAATACCTATTGTTAAATGTTTTAACTTCCTTAAATAATTTGGCGTAAATATAAAAAACGTTAACATGTAAACCATAAGAAGAGGCAAAGGCGATAATAGTTTAACGGACATCGCAAGAGCTGAGAAAATTCCGCCAAATAAAAAATTAATAAAATTTGGTTTCTCTGCATATTTTAAGAAAAACAAAAAAGACAGTAATATCCAAAACATTAAAGCGATATCGTATTTATAATAGTTGCTTAGCATAAGCCAAATTGGATTTATGGTAAACAGAAACGACGCGATGAATGCGTTGAGTTTGAAATATTTTTTTGCAATGTAAGTAAAGAGTATTATCGATAAAATTCCAAAAAATAGGGTGTTTAATTTTAATACTACAAACAGCGAGCTCTGAATCTGAAGGTCTGTTACAGAAGATTTGATAGCAAAAGGATCAATAATTCCTAAAATGTAAAAGGGAATTAAATAAATACCTGTCAGAAAAAAATGAAAAATTGATCCGTTTGCGGAGCCTGCAATATTTGGAGTTCCGTATTTAAATAAATTGCGTACCGACTGTGACTGATGCCACTCGTCCATAAAGTAATTAAACGGATGGTTAATGTTTGGAATACCATAAGAAATAACCGACAGCATAGCTAAAACATAGAGGACAATAACAACAGTAACACCTTTGTTATTTAAAATAACCTGAAAAAGTGACCTTAGGGATAAACTCCGGACAAAACCTAAGATGGTTCCAATTATAACTGCAAAATCTGAAGTAAACTGAAGCAGCGGCAGGTAAAAGATAGCCTTAGGATTAGCAGCGTATCTGTAGTTTTTCCAAATCGACCAAGCAATATATAACAAGAAACAAAAAAATATAAATCCGTACAAATAAATTGAGTGCTCAATAAATGAAAGTAAAATTAAATAAAGCGCGAATATATATCTTAAAAAAATAAAAATAACCTTATCTCTGAAAATATTTGCCTGAGCGTCGCCTAAGGCAAACCTGAAAAACATTACAAATGCCTTCTTTAAATTTTCTCTTGGAATCCAATTAACAATGGCATCTTTTTCAAAGACAATTTTTGCATTAATTTCTTTTAGTTTATTCGCAAACGCATAATCTTCATTATGAGAAAGCTTTTCGTCAAATCCTCCGGCCTTTTCCCAAACAGATTTTTTAAATGCCATTGACCTCGTGGCAGGCAGAAAATTATTTTTATCCACTTTATCGGGCATCACTAAAACGTACGGAATAAGCGCTCTTTGAAACAAACTTTCGGCTTTTCCTTTATAGTATCCTGCGACAACGTCAACCTTCTTATTCTTGAATGGTTTTATAATTTTCTTGACCCAATCCTTATCTAAAACACAGCCGGCATCCGAAACAAGAATTATTTCTCCTTTTGCATTTTTTACTGCCTCGTTTCTTCCTATCGATCTGTTTCCTTTTTTAAACAATATCTTTATATTGGGGTTATTTTCCCTTTGAGGAAACTTAAATTTTGATATTTCCGAGAGCGTGTTATCGGTAGAGCCGCCATCAACAATAATTATTTCATCCGGTAATTTAGTTTGCGCAAATACCGATTCGAGAAATTTTATAATTGTCTCTTGCTCGTTAAGTACGGTTGTAATAAGAGATAACTTCATACCTTCCGTCTGTTGGTTGAAATTATACCATTCTTTTGCTTAGAA
>CAYIOB010000045.1:0-6624 GCA_964364925.1 uncultured Gammaproteobacteria bacterium | reverse complement strand
AAAAAATGGAATAATCAGATCTTGCGAAAAAACAAAAGTATCGCTTGATGATATAGAAAGAATAGTAACGGAAGTTGAAAGGGAATTAAGAGGCGAGTCGGGTGTTGAAGTAGAAAGCAAAAAGATAGGACAGTTGGTTGCAACCAGACTTAAAAAAATAGATAAAGTTGCATACATAAGATTTTCCAGTGTTTTCAGAAGATTTGTTGACGTAGAAGATTTTGAAAAAGAAGTAAAAAGGCTTATTAAATAGGTTAAGTAATTGCTAGATTGTTATATTGTTAAATTGCTAAAGAAACAATAAAGCAATTCAACAATTCAGCAATATTTTAATATATGAAACTAGATGGAATAAGACAAAAAGTATTTTTAGACAGGTACTCATTAAAAGATAAAGCGGGAAATCCTATTGAAAAATCTCCGGACCAGATGTGGAAAAGAGTCGCCAAGGGAATAGCCGGTGTTGAAAAACCAAAAGAGCGAAAAAAATGGGAGAAAAAATTCTACGATGCAATGAAAGATTTTAAATTCTTGCCGGGCGGAAGAATTTTGGCAGGTGCCGGAACAGGTTTTGACGTTACCTACTATAACTGTTTTGTTATTCCCAATCCTCCTGACTCTCGTGGGGGAATAATGCAAAATCTTACACAAATGATTGAAATAATGGCTCATGGCGGAGGAGTTGGTCTTAACCTTTCTTCCTTAAGACCAAGAGGCGCAAGAGTTAAAAAAGTCAACGGCTTTTCTTCGGGTCCTTTAAATTGGGCAGAGCTTTACTCATTGGCAACTAAAGACATTGTTCAGCAGGGGGGTTCAAGAAGAGGAGCTTTAATGCTTATGCTTTGGGATTGGCACCCGGACATTGAAGAATTTATAACCGTTAAACAGGATTTGAATAAAATAAACGGCGCGAATCTTTCGGTCTGCCTTTCCGATTCTTTTATGGAAGCGGTAAAAAAAGGCGCCGATTGGGATTTGGTTTATCCCGATTTAGACGATCCTAAATATGATAAAAAATGGACGGGAGATATGGATGAGTGGAAAAAAATCAACGGAAAAGTGATTGTTAAAAAAACAGTAAAAGCAGAGTATCTTTGGAATTTAATTTGCGAGGCCGCCTGGAGGTCTGCGGAACCCGGCCTTCATTTCTTAGACAGAAGCAACAAGAGAAGTAATACTTGGTATTTTGAAAGACTGCTGTCTACAAATCCTTGCGGCGAACAGCCTCTTTCTGCCTGGGCAGTTTGCAATTTGGGCGCAATGAATTTGGCAGCTTATGTAAAAGCCGGTAAGTTTGATTATGAAGTTTTTGGCAAAGACGTAAAAGTTGCAATGAGATTTTTAGACAATGTTATTGACGATACTTATTATTTCTACAAAGAAAACGAAAAAGTCGCCAAAGACATCAGAAGGACCGGTCTTGGAATTTTGGGCCTGGCTGATGCAATGATTAAAATGAAAATAAGATACGGTTCGGAAGAGTCATTAAAAGTTATTGATAAAATCTTCAAAACCCTAAGGGATAATGCCTATATTGCTTCATCCGATATCGCAGCTGAAAAAGGAAGTTTCCCAAAATATAATAAAGACAAATATCAAAGGGGATGGCATATTAAAAAATTACCCGAGGAAATAAAGAAAAGAATTGCCAAACAGGGGATAAGAAACGCAGTTTTGCTAACAGTTGCTCCTACAGGAACAACCTCGCTTATCTCGGGAGTTTCATCGGGAATAGAGCCTGTTTACGAATTTGAATTTATAAGAAACGACAGGCTTGGGAAACACGCAATGTACCATCCTTTATTTGAAGAATGGAAAAAAGCAAATCCAGGTAAAACAAAACCGGATTACTTTGTTTCGGCAAATGATTTAACTCCGGAAGAACACGTTAAAGTTCAGGCAATTGCCCAAGATTACGTTGATTCTTCAATTTCCAAAACAGTTAACGCTCCCAAAACACATACGGTTGAAGACGTAAAAAATCTTTATATGCTCTCATATGATGCGGGTCTTAAAGGTGTTACTTACATGAGAGACGGTTCCCGTCAGGGAGTTTTGGAAAGGATGGATGATAAATCTTCCTCCGCCAAGGTTCCCGAAGGACAAGTAACTTCTCAAATTCCAACTTCATTGCCTGTAATTCCAAGGCCCATGATGGTAGAAGGAGTTACTTATCAAACCGAAACGCCTGTTGGCAAAACTTATATCACTATAAATCACGATTTAAATAAAGAGCCTTTTGAAGTATTTATAACGGTTGGAAAATCAGGTTCCGATGTTGCGGCAATGGCAGATGCTTTGGGGCGGATGATTTCCTTAAATCTTCGCTTAAACGGCCAGCTTTCTTCAAGAGAAAGAATAAGACAAGTAGTTGCCCAGCTTATAGGTATCGGCGGAGCAAGAAGTGTTGGTTTTGGAGAAAACAAAGTCCGTTCTTTGCCTGATGCAATTGCTAAGGTTTTATCAAAGCATTTTGAATTTAGAATAAACGGGATTGTTGAAGATAAACCCAAGAATGGAACAAACGGCAACGGAGTTGATCATAAAAATAGCACGGTAAATGGTCTTTCCAACGGCCGCATAGAGCTGACTGCCGACGGAGTTGAGAAAAAACAAACAGATGAAATAGTTAAACTTGAACAGCTAACTCTTCAAACACAAGAAGGTCCTATGGTAGCAGAGGAAGGTCCGGCAACAGGACTTTACGATATCTGCCCCGAATGCGGCGGAGCAAGCCTTGCCTACGAAGAAGGCTGTAAAAAATGCTACGCTTGCGGTTACTCTGAATGTTAAATCAGCGTCTAGGAAATAGCGTAGGGACTAGCTAACTAAACGCTAAACGCTAATAACTAATCACTAGTTTATGAGTGTTTATACAAGATTTGGCGATAAAGGGAAGACTTCTCTGTACGGCGGAAAAACGGTTTCCAAAGGCAGCTTAAGGATTGATGCTTATGGCAGCCTGGACGAACTAAATAGCGCAATAGGTGTTGTGCTAATCGAGATTAAAGATTCTCCAATAAAGAAAGAATTGTTGCATATCCAAAACGATTTATTTGAAATTGGCGCGAGTCTTGCAAGCAGTATTGAAAATAAAAAACTTGAAGAATACTTGGACAAGCGGGTTAAAGATTTTGAAAAACAAATAGACAGTCTTTCGGAAAAACTTCCGGAGCTTATGAATTTTATACTCCCCGGAGGAGGAAAGGGAGGTTCGTTTTTGCATTTGGCAAGAACTGTTTGCAGACGCTCCGAAAGAAGGGTAGTTGAACTTTCGGAAAAAGAGAATGTCGGCAAAGAGACGTTGATTTATATTAACAGACTTTCGGACTTGCTTTTTACTTTCGCAAGATTTATAAATTACAAAGACAAGAAAAAAGAAATTATCTGGTCCACAAGATCTTAGCGTTCGGCTTTTCAGTTCTATTCGAACACGCCTCACGTTGCGATTCTTGGAGGATAAAAAAACCAGATAAGATCTTTCGGGTGAAGTCGGTGAGAATCCGATGCTGTGCCGCAACTGTAATTCGTTATAAGCGATAAGCCAGAGCCCCGTAATCCCTCACAATATATTGTGAGGGGCTTCCGAGTCCCGATGGTAGTTTCCATTCGGGATCCCGCACGAATGAAATTCGTCGGGACAGAAGTAAGCATATCTTTGCGTTACTCCTCTTGGAAGAAACCAGAGGAGTTTTTTTATGGCAGAAATACTGCGTCCAAATTTTATCGCTACCCAAGAAGCAAGGCTTTCATTAACTGACGGCTCGCTTGCTTTGGCAACACATAGTCGACCCAGTATTCCTGATAATGTTGTGGTTTTTGAAGCGCGCCCAAGTCCTCCTCTTCAAAAACCAAGGGAAGTTGTGGCTTCCGGAGGATTTAGCGTTGAATACTCAACGGTTAATGAGCAAGCTGTATACGATGATATTGTTTCATACATATTGGAGTACAGACTTAGGGTAGGACGTTTCGATTATCCGCTTGAGTTTATTCAAGACAATTCTGGAGCTCAAATAGCAGATCCCATAACAAGTGAGTCAATGAGAAACAAAACAAAAAGAGCTATTTGGGAAAAAAGAGCAAGGGGAGAAGATAGTTCTCGCGAAGAAGCGGATGATAAGGGAATGGCAAATCTAACCGATGAAATTGCGATAGCTAATGTGGGAGATTCTATTTGGTGGGAAAGTTTACCTGGTAGACCTGAAGACGGATTTGGCACATATGCTTTTATTTATGTAGGTCAAGTCTTAAGAAGTATAGAGATGCGAAACTCAATTACAAATGGAATAGGGGGAGTTAAAAAAGAAATAGCAATGAGCGCTATCCGGGTGGAAAATCCCAGCCTTTTAGCTTTTAATCAAGTTTACAGTGAATTAACAGGACAAAATTTGAATGCAAATTTACCTGAGGATTTCTTGATAAATCCGGCGGTTGTTAGCGGAACTACGAAAGATTTGTTGGAAAGAGAAATAAGAAGAAGGTTTAAGGTTAACGGAGGACCGGACGAGAAAGAGTGGGTTGACGGAGTAATTGCCGACCTTGACCCAGCGATAAAAGATTTAGTATGGTTAATTAAATATGGCACAAGAAAAGAAAAGCTAGATGCTTTTTATTCGCTAGAGAAACATGCAGATCAACTACGAATGTGGAGAGATAAGGGAGAGGCCTCTAGCTTTAGGCCTAAGCCTACATTACATGAGTTAGGAATTGCTTATGCAGATGTTGAGCTTAAGAACCCTCCTGGTTCATGTCCGATTACAAATAAATCTGGAAATATTTTTGAGTCAAGCTATGAAGCCCTGAATAAAGCCCTATTTGGAGACGCTGAGTGGGATGGCGAGACTTATGACGAAGCTGGGCCTTGTCGGATTTGCGGTAAAGATGTCGCCTGTGGCCCATGCAAAGTTTGCCAGGTATGTACAGAAGCGGATAATGCAAAACAATTGGCGGCATAACTTATGAATACAAAAGTAAAACAAAACGATAAAGATTGTGAGGACTGCTTTAAAATTAAATGCAAAAATTGCGGTTGGGAGCCCGATGAAAAAGAATTATCAAAAGTTCTTTCAGGCAGTCTTACAAATTGCCCCGACTGTGTCTTTGCAAAATAACCGTATATAACCTTAAAATTGATTGCCGTTCATAGCGAATTCGTGTTATGATTATTGTGTATGGACAATTCAGCTCAAAAACAAAATAATACCGACGATGCGGCTCAAGCCCCTGCAACTCCGGTAAGCGCTCCCAACAAAGAAGTCGAGTTGGCCCCGGTTAGTAATTATCTTGCGCCTTCTGCGGAAATAGAGTCAATTATAAAAGACAAAGAAGTTGCAGATGCGGGAGTTAAGGAGGTAAGCCAGACACCAAATTTAACAAAAGAACATTTTAATGTTGGCATTAAACATGCGGCCGAAACAACACCTGTTCAAAGAGAACCAACAGGTATCATTAAGCTGCCAATGACCCAAATCCAAGCTTCGCAACAAGCCAAGGGAAGCACAACAGATGCCGCTACTTGGCTGGCAAATTTTATATTAAGACTTTTAAAGAAAATGCGGGTTGGCGCTACCGGTTCTTAAAATATGTTTTTACGAGCTTTTTCTATAGACAATTTAATGTCTTTTTTTATCTCCCTTGTAGCGGGACTTCTTATTGCGGCTATTTTAGTTTTACTTGGAGCTTTATTTTTTTATCTTTTTGTTCTTTGGTATAGGAATAGAGACAGGGAAAAAGAGTCGTTGGAGTCCACCCTTTTGCAAGTTACTCTTCCCCGAGACAATGAGATAAAAATTGATGCCGCAGAGCAGCTTTTTGCAAGTCTTGGTTCAATGCGAAAAGGCGGAAGGTTGTCTTTTTTAAAACTTCAGCCTCATCTTTCTTTTGAAATTGTCGGGATGCCCGGAGATATCCGTTTTTACGTTAATACGCCCAATAAATTTAAAGATTTGGTCGAAAAACAAATAAATGGAGCTTATCCTGATGCGGATATTAAAGTAGTTGACGAAAAAACCCAAAAGCCGGGTTATGTTTTAGGCAATGAATATAATATTTTTTCCGATAGTGCAAAAGTTGCTTTTGCAAGCCTAAGGCTTAAAAGTTCAAACTACCTGCCGATAAAAGTTTTTAAAGATTTACCAACCGATCCTTTGTCCTCAATTACTTCGATTTTGGCAAAAATGACTTTGGGCGAAGGCGCTGCAATTCAGATTTTAATAAGTCCTGCCAATTCAAAATGGAAAAAACTGGGCAGAGGATATATTGCCAGAATAAAAAAGAACGAGTCAAATCCCGAAACCGCAAAGTATGCGGCCGATCCCAAAGAGCTTGAGGGCATAGAAAATAAAATAGGTAAGCCAGGCTTTAATGTGGTTGTAAGAATCGTTGTCTCTTCAAGTTCTATTGAAGCCGCACAGGCGCATCTTGGCAATATAGTCAGTGCCTTTTCCCAATTTGACGGAGCAAATTCATTTACTAAAAACAAACACCGGTTTAAGGGAATGTTTATGACGGATTTTATTTACAGGTTTACGCCGATGAGAGGGCAAACATCGGTTTTAACCAGCGAAGAATTGGCAACGGTTTTTCATTTTCCAAACAAAAGCGTTTCAACGCCTCATATTTTTT
>CAYIOB010000044.1:0-6783 GCA_964364925.1 uncultured Gammaproteobacteria bacterium | reverse complement strand
GGAAGCCATAAGATCAGCCAGCTCGTCTATAAAAAATACTAAATACGGAAGCGCTCGCCTTGCTTTCGGCAGGGCTTATGGCCATTTCCCCATGGTCAATACAATTTTCAAGAGTAGGTTTTGAATCAAACGTAGGAGCAGCACTTAATTTACTAATGGTTTTATTTTTCGTAAAAGGTCTTAAAAAACCTATGTTACTATCTTTGTCAACTGTTTTTGCGGGACTTTCGATTTATGCTTATCAAAGTGAAAAAGTTTTTACACCTCTTTTAGCATTAGCACTGGTACTCATTTTTAGAAAAGAGCTATTTGCTTTAGGTAAAAAGTATATTTTTTCTGCTTTTGTAGTAGGACTTATTGTAGTAATGCCAATGTCTTTTTACATATTAAACAATAGAGCTGCGCTTTTAAGAGTAACAGGGACAAGCATATTTTCTTATCAAACCGAAATTCTTAAAGATAGTATTCAGAAACTGGAAAGAGACAGGGCAAATAACGATACTTTGGGATTAATTTTAGATAACCGAAGGCTGGTTTATGCAAAAGCAATAATTGCAGGTTATATTTCTCATTTTAGTCCCAACTGGCTATTTATAACAGGGGATATCTCAAGGCACCATGCTCCAAACATGGGACTGTTGTATTTATTTGAATTTCCATTTCTGCTTCTTGGACTTTACTTTTTGGTTTTTGGTAAGTTTGATAAAAAAATAAAATTATTGGTTTTATCATGGCTTTTAATTGCACCTATTCCTGCTTCAATTACAACTGGAGTTCCTCATGCCGTCAGAACCCTTAACTTTCTGCCAACTTTTCAAATAATTATATCTTTAGGAATAGTAGTCGCTGTCGCTTCAATTTCTAATTTTAAATTTTCAATTTTCAATTTCAAAATATGGAAACTATTTGCCATTTGCTATTTGCTATTTGCTGCTTTTAACTTTTCATACTATTTAAACCAATATTTTGTTCAGCTTAATTATTATGATTCTTATGATTGGCAGTATGGTTATAAAGACGCAGTTGATGAGGTTAAAAAAATAGAAGGAAATTATAGAGAAATTGTTATTTCTGATAAGCAGCCAATGGATAAATCTTATATGTTTTTTCTCTTTTATTTAAAATATCCCCCCGAAGAATATCAAAAAATTGGAGAAAAGAGTTCAGGTAGTTTTGATTCCCACCATTCCTTCGGAAGATACACGTTCAGGCCGATTGATTGGCAGAAAGACTCACTAAAAAGGGATGTTTTATATATTGGAAATCCGGATGAAATCCCGGAAGGTTCTGCAATGAAAGCAATTTATAACCTTGACGGGACACCCGCGATGAGAGTTGCAGGAACATGAATTTATCAAGATTTTTTAAAAAAGAACTTTTTGTATTGTGCCTGATAGTTCTTATCGGTTCTTTTTTAAGGCTCTGGGGAGTTTACACAAATTCCTTTGCTTTTACCTATGATGTTGGACGGGATTTATTGGCTCTTTGGAATATTGTTTATTTGTATAAAATTCCTCTTATAGGCGCAACTACAGGTTTACCCGGAATATTTTACGGCCCTTGGTGGTATTATCTTCTTGCTCCATTTTTTATAGCCGCCTCAGGCGACCCCCAGGGAATAGCTCTAACAATGTCTTTAATAGGCATTCTTACTATAATTATTGGTTTTGTTTTTGGAAAAAGCTTGGGCGGAAAATTTCTGGGGTTAACTCTGGCTGCTTTAATAAGTGTATCCGGGAATTTAATATCTTTATCGGCGCAAATATGGAATCCGAATATCGCTCCTCTGTTTGTAATTTTTATTTTATTGGTACTTATTAAAATATATAAGGAAGAAACATCGGATAAATCAAAATATTATTTTCTTTTAGGTCTTCTTCTTGTTTTTAATATTGATCTTGAAATAGTATTCGGGCTTTTACTTTCGATAGGAATAATTCTTTCGGTAGTAATTATTAAAAGAAAAAAAATATCAATAAAAAATATAGCTTTATTTATTTTGGGGGGATTAATTATTTTTCTTCCGAGAATATTTTTTGAATTTAGACACGAATTCTTAATGACGAAATCATTTATCGGATTCTTTTCCGGAGGAAGTTCTTCCGCGGCGCCCAAAGTACCCGCGCTCTTTTTAAGTAGATTAGATATACTTTTTGACCAATTTAATTCTACTTTGGCGATGAATAATAAATTATTGGGTTTTGTAATTCTCCTTTTTATTGTTTTGTGTTTAATAGTTTTATACAGAAAGGCCGGCGAGAATATCAGATATTTTATTACAACCTCCATAATTATTGTTTTTGTATTTTTAATCGGAACTATATTTTTCAACCACGATATTTGGCCGCATTATTTGGTGGGACTTCCGGTATTTTATATTTTGCTTTTTGGTATATCTTTGTATTTACTTAGACAAAAAATTGCAGTTTTGGCTCCAGCCTTAATAGCATTGGCAGTTTTTTTAATAAACCTTAACCCAAGTACGCTTTATAAAAGTCTTAGCAAGCCTTTATGGATTGGGGATGCATCTGTTTACAGAAATCAATTGGCGGTTATAGATTATGTTTATAGACAGGCTGACGGGAAAAAATTTAAATATGTTGTTTACACGCCCCCGGTTTATGATTATACTTATCAATATTTATTTCTTTGGCTTGGCCCGAGGAAGTATCATTATCCTCCTTCTAAGAAAGCCAATCTTGCCTATTTTATTTTAGAGCCTGATTTTCAATATCCTTCAAGGCTTACGGATTGGCTAAAACAAAGGACAGGAGATGGTAAGATAATAAATAGTGAAAAACTTCCAAGCGGAATAATTGTACAGACTAGAGTGCATTAACGGATTAATGATTAAAGATTACAGATTACTGATTAATGAATAGAACTCAAAATTTCAAAAAATCTAAAAATCAAGGACAAGAACATCGAGGATTTCTAACATCAAGCAGTCTAGTTAGAAAGTTTTCTTTTCTCTTGAAAAGAGAATATTTAATTTTATTTATAATTTTTCTTTTTGAATTATTTTTAAGGTTTTACCAAATGGATTTAAAAAATCCGTTTGGCTATGATCAGGTTGATAATGCGTGGGCGGCAAAAAACATAATAGTCAACCACTGGTTTCCCTTGGTTGGATTCGAAGCAAAGGGGAATACAGGAATATATATAGGACCAGTTTATTATTATTTAATATCGTTTTTTTACTGGATATTTAATCTTAATCCCATTGCTTCCGGAGTATTTGCAGGTTTAACAAGTATTTTTACTTTTTGGGTTATATTTTATGTTTCTAAAAAATTATTTTTTACTGAAGTTGCTTTGATTGCCGTATTTATAAACACATTTATTTTTTCCGCCATTCTTTTTGATAGAGTACAAGGGCCTGTTAACTTTATTCCCGGAATTTCAATTCTGATATTTTATTTTCTTTATAAAATAATTACAGGTAATTCCAAATATATTATTGCTCTTTCTTTGGTAATTGGTTTTTCTTTTCAGATACATTTTACTTCAGTGTTTCTTCCTTTAATTGTTATATTGTCTTTACCATTTTTTCCAAAGAACAAGCAAACTATAAAATATATTCTAATATCTATACCTTTGTTTTTAATTTGGCTTATACCAAATGCAATTGCGCAAATAAAACAGGGCAATTCGCAGGCATCGCATTTAACAAATTATATAAACACTTATTATCACGGATTTCATTTAAGAAGAGTTATTCAGCTTGCGGGAGATGGTTTAATTCAATTTAGTCCCTACTTATTTATGGATAAATTGACACAATTGAAATTCATTGCGTTTCCTCTATTTTTTATAATTTTTTTATATAAATCTATTTCCAGAGAAAAATTAATTTTTTGCTATCTTGTTTTACTTTGGTTTGTGGTTCCTTGGTTTGTTTTTGCTACTTATAGTGGAGAAATAAGCGATTATTATTTTTCAGTCAATAGATTTATTGCTCTTTTCATCATTTCTTATTTTTTTGCAAGAGTATGGATGATTAAAAATATAATTCCCAAAATTGCGGTTTTAATAATATTAATTTATATAGCGATAACAAATCTAATCAATTTTCTTCCTTATAAAGATACCGGTTTGGCCGACAGAGAAAGAACCGTATTGCAAGCGATAAGTCAAGGAAAGAGAATTGAGTTTCAGCAAGGAGTTCCCGAATCTTATTTGTATTATTATTTTATGAGGCAAAAAGGAGTAGATGTTTATGATTAAAAAAATTAATAAATGGTTTTTATTTTTATTAATAGTATTATCATTTCTTCCTGTCATTTCACTTTTTAATCCAGGTCTTCCCATAACTCATGATGGACAGGATCATGTAGCAAGAATTGCAAATTTTTATCAAAATCTTTCTGAAGGTAATCTAATTCCCAGATGGGGAGCAAATTTAAATTGGGGATACGGACATCCTATTTTAGAGTTTTTGTATCCTCTGCCTTCATATATTGCTTCTATTTTTCATTTTGTCGGGTTTTCTTTGGTTGATTCCACAAAAATTGTTTTTATGTTAGGGATGTTTTTATCTTTGCCTTTTATGTACTTATGGCTTTCGCAATTTACGTCAAAATACGCAGCCCTTTTTGGAGCAGTCTTATATACTTATGCGCCTTATAGGTTTGTAGAAGTTTATGTAAGAGGAGACATTGGAGAAAATCTGGCTTTTGCATTCATGCCGTTAGTTTTATATTTCATTTATAAACTTTATAAAAAAAATGACTATAAATTTGCAATTTTAGGAGGAGTATCATTAGCTCTTCTTATTCTGTCTCATAATGCAATAAGCTTAATGTTTACACCCTTTATTATTGTTTATTGCCTATATTTTATTTGGTTGTCAAAGTTTAATAAATACTTAATACTTAATACTTTATTCTTAATACTGATAGGTTTTGTCTTATCAATGTTTTTCTGGTTTCCTGCACTTTTGGAGGGGAAATATACTTTAAGAAATATAGTTACTCAAGGAGGATATGTTGGCAGGTTTGTTGATTTGAAATCAATAATATATGGTCCGTGGAGTTACGGAGGATCCGGGCAATTTACGGTTCAATTTGGACCTTTTCAATGGCTGGCAATTCTTTTATCGCCCGTAACGCTATTTATCTTAAAGAAAAATAAAGAAAAATATCTTTTGTCGATTTTGCTTGTTTTATATACATTGGTTTCAATATTCTTAATGTTTCCAATCTCTGATTTTATTTGGAGTAGAATTATTTTTCTTCAGAACTTCCAGTTCCCGTGGAGATTTCTTGCTCTTATTGTTTTTACTACATCGGTTTTAGGCGCATATTTAATTTCTGTCTTACCAAAGAAATTTCAAGTGTATGTAGTTGCCCTTTTTTGCATTTTAATTCTTTTTTTAAGTAAAGATTATATGAAACCCAAAGACTATCTTTACAAACCGGAAAGTTTTTACACCGGAGTTTATAAAGGAACAACAGATACGGGAGAAAGCGCGCCTATCTGGTCGGTAAGATTTATGGAAAAACAGCCGAAAGCATATCTGGATGTTATTGACGGAGATGCCCAAATAAAAGAATTGGAAAGAAAGTCAACTTATCATAAATATCAACTAATTGTTAATAAGCCAACTTTGTTTGAAGAAAATACTTTATATTTTCCGGGTTGGGAAATAAAAGCAAACGGAACTCCTCTAAGTATCCAGTTTCAGAATATGAATTATAGGGGGGTAATGTTATTCAATCTTTCAAAAGGAACTTATGTTGTCGAAGTAAGTTATAAAGAAACAAAATTAAGGGCAATCGCAGATGCCGTATCGGTTGTTATATTATTTAATATTTTAGCATTTTTATCATTTAGGTTTGTAAAACCTAGGTTTTCCTAGTATCATCAGCTTATGAGAAAAACTCTTTCCGTTGTTCTTGCCACATATAACGAAGAAAAAAATCTTGCGTCGTGTTTGGATAGTATAAAAGACATTGCTGATGAAATTATCATAGTTGATGGTGAATCTTTGGATAAAACCGTAGGAATTGCAAAAAAATATAACGCTAAAATAAAAATTACCACAAACAAACCTAATTTTCATATCAATAAACAAATGGCTATAGATATGGCTACAAAAGACTGGATTTTGCAGCTTGATGCGGATGAACATATTTCTCCAGAACTTAAAGATGAAATCCTAGGAATCTTAGATGAAGAAAATTATAAACCTGCCCGCAATGCAAGCATAAGCGTTGCAGGCGGGTCATCAATCATAAATCATAAATCTGAAGTTAATGGTTATTGGATGCCGAGAAAAAATATGTTTTTGGGAAGGTTTTTAATGAAGGGAGGGCAGTATCCGGATTATACCCTTAGACTTTATAGAAATGGAAGAGGAAGGCTTCCGCAAAAAGACGTTCATGAACAAGCGGTTGTTGACGGAAAAGTAGGATATCTAAAATCAGCGCTTTTGCACTATCCATATAAAAACTTTTCCCATTATTTAAAAAAATGGAATTTATATAACGATTTATTTGCAGCGCAAATTAGAGATGAGCAGAAAAATAAAAATATTTTTCAAAAGTTATCCTATGCTTTTGCATATTTAACCGCAAAGCCGGGGCACTGGTTTTTAACAACATATTTTAGACATAAAGGTTTGATGGACGGGTGGCAGGGTTTAGTTTTCTCTCTTTTCTCCGCTCTTAGATTTCCTGTATCATATATAAAGTACTTATTATTATGAAAATTTTAGTTACAGGTGGAGCAGGATATATAGGAAGCTTCATGACGAAGTGTCTTCTCGAAAAAGGAGACGAA
>CAYIOB010000043.1:0-7046 GCA_964364925.1 uncultured Gammaproteobacteria bacterium | reverse complement strand
CAATCCGTGGATGCGCGGTATGCGGCGGCCTTGGTGTAGTTTGAGGCGGTCGCACTTTCCATGTTGCCATAATAGGCGCAATTATAGCCTACTTGCCGAATTTCTTCAAGCTAAGCTATTTTGAAGTAAAAATTTTGTAGAAATCAGTAAAATTTTCACTGATTAAGGACACCGTTTCGTCCCGACCTTTAGTTCCGCTTCTAAAATCCAAAATCGCCTGCCAGAAAACCGTTCTGCCTACTGCAAAACCGATAACCCCGATAACGTCTTTGCCTACCCTTAACCATTCGCTAACTTTTTCTTCGTTTTCTCCCCTTCCCAAAATTACCAAGCCGACGTTACTTCGCCCATCAGCTCTTGCCGTCTCAACAATTCCCTTGTACTCTTCTATTGAATCAAAACCTTCAAGCTTCCAAACATCCGGCTCAATTCCTGCTGTTTGAAGTTCTTTTATCATCCTAATAGTTAAATGAGGACGAAGGGCTTTATCGAATTCTTCTTTTGAATTATTGACGATTTCTCCTTGGCTTTTGGTTGGAATTATTAACACTTCCAGCAGAAACTTAAAACCCTTAACTTGACAAAAATCCGTTACCAGTTTTAGCTTTTCCAGTTGGCGCGTTTTTAAATCCTCTGCGTCTTCCGGGTTATATTTTATTAAAACTTTTACAAACGGCGGGTTATATTTTTCGATATGAGCCGGAAAATCTCCGCCATATTGAAACTCAAATTCCTCCTGTCCGGATTTTTCCGTGGGTAAAATTGTTAAAAAACCATTTTCCTTTGCATCTTTGAGGATTCCGTCTCCAAACTCTTCATCTGTTAAAATTGCGGCATTTTCTTTTGGAATGCCGTTCTCAACCGCTTTTTTAAAACCCTCATAAATAATTTGCTTATATTCGGTGATTAACTGATGTTCTTCGCTTGTTAAATCCGCTATTGAATTTTTATTGAAGAATTTTTGCGCAAAAGTTGCTCTATGATCAAAAGGAAGAATGTATAAGGGCTTGCTGTATCCTAAATTTTCCATCTACTATCTAGTTTCTCTTGATTTGAGTTTTTTGTCAATCTTTAGAAGATTTCCTAGTTTGAAGAAGTCTTGAATATCACATAATCAGAATCACACCCTCCGGGTGATATAGATTTACACCCTTTCTTCCCACAAAAAACAACCCACCCACATTATTCAATGTGAGGGGCTGTTTAAAACTAACTAAATTAGTTTAAGTAAATCTGATTACCCTTATGGGTGAATCTGTGAACCTTGTCCTCCAATTGAGTAGACGTATGGAGTTGCTCCATATGCATCATCGGGACCAAAGTTGTCTCCCCATATCTCAACATATCCGTTGTAAAATTTTGTGTTATTAAAGACCGTCCCAAAATCAAGATAAGGTGTTAGCCCATAATCACCAGACCATTTCACTAAAATATCACAAGTGCCATAGTCGGCTGGATAACCTAAATCAGCAGCAGGAGCTGTAATTGTGTATATTCCTTGCTCCTCTCCTGAATTGCCAATCGACTTACAGCCATATATCTCAGCACGTGTTCCTGGCACGAGATCATACCCAGGAGCAGCTATAAACGTACTACAGTCTGCGTCTGCACTTGGATTACCTGCTGCAAATGCTGGGATAGCCATGCTTCCTAGCATAATTGCTGAAGCTGCTCCTGCTATTGCTAGTTTTTTAATTTTATTCATATTATTCACCTCCTTCCTTTTTAAGAATTATGAAGTATGAATCATGAATTATGGTTAATGAATAACAGTTTGTGCTTGAGGATACACGAGGAGTATATGAAAAACCTGCCTTTTTCATATATACTATGTACGCTTTTTAAAATCTTTTGTCAATGCTTAATTGATTATTAAAGCTAAATACTACAAACCAAAGCTTAATGTAAACAGTAGAATGGCTTGCTCAAAGCGCCCGTAGTGCCTCTTAATACATAAACCCCCTATATAAACTGCTTGACAAATACTATATCGGAGCTTTACGCTAATATATGTGGCTATTCCTGAAATTTTCAAAAGAAAACCAGAGCGTCCTCTCAAGCCAGAGACTGTTGGTCCAGATTTTTATGACCAGACAATTCGCAGAAGAAGGGTTTTTGCTGAAGCCGCTAATTCCCGCCTAACCACACTAACTCGTCTGACAAGATAAAAAATATACCTAGACTCTTTTTATCTCGGTTTTGCCCTGCTTATCTTCAACTTCGTAACCTAATTTTTTAATTCTGCCGCGAAGCTGGTCTGCAAGATGAAAACGCTTCTCTTTTCTCAATTCATCTCTTTCTTTTATTAATTGCAGAACTTCTTGAGGAATATCTTCATTTTTTAGTCTTTTTTTAACTTCAGGAAGTTTTAATCCCAAAACTTTGTCAAATTTAAATAAAGTTTCCGCTTTTGCGGAAGCCGGATAATCGGATTTAACCACTTCCCAAACAATTGAGAGAGCTTTTGGCATATTCAAATCATCATTTATTGCGTCTAAAAACCGTTGCTCGTATTCCGCGCAGCCAATTTTGGGTTCATCGTAGTCTGCAATTTCTCTTCGCAATTTTTGCAAAGCGTTTTGTGCGCCTTCCAACGCTTCGAAAGTAAAATTCATTTCCTGCCTGTAATGAGTTTGCAAATAAAGATACCTTAAAGCCAAAGGGTCAATTTCCTGTTTTTCAAGTTCGGAAAGCGTAAAAAAATTGTGCAAAGATTTGCTCATTTTTTTACCATCAACCAAAATATGCGCTCCATGAATCCAATATTTTACAAACGGTTTTTCTCCCGTTTTGGCTTCAGATTGCGCAATTTCGTTCTCGTGATGAGGAAAAATTAAATCTACTCCGCCTGCGTGGATATCAAGCTTATTGCCTAAAATAGTCTGACTCATAACCGAACACTCAATATGCCAGCCAGGTCTTCCTTTTCCCCAAGGGGAATCATATCCAACCTCATCCTCGCCTACCGCCTTCCATAAAGCAAAATCCTGGACATCATCTTTTGTATATTCGTCCGATAAAATTCTTGTACCGGTTTTTAATTCTCTTTTTTCAACCCCCGACAGCTTTCCGTAATCCTCAAACTTTGAAATGTCAAAATAAACCGACCCCTCGTCTTCCTCAACATAAGCAAAGCCCTGTCTTACCAAGCTTTGGGTATACTCAATCATTTTCTGAACGTATTCTGTCGCGCGGGGCGTAAAATCGGGCTTTTCTATGTTTAGTTTTTGCGTATCCAGTAAAAATAAGCGCGTGTACTCTTTAGAAATTTCACCAATTGTTGTTTCCTTTTCCGTTGCTCTTTTTATAATTTTGTCATCTATATCGGTTATGTTTTGAACAGTTTTGACTTCAAAGCCGTTGTATTTTAAAATCTTTTGTAAAATATCGGAGAAAACAAAAGTCCTTAAGTTTCCTATGTGCATGTGGTCGTAAACAGTCGGTCCGCAGGTATACATACTCACATGAGGAGAATTCAAAGGTTTAAAATCCTCAATTTTTTTACTTAAAGTATTGTAAATCCTAAGCATAATTGTATTTCGTATTTTGTATTTCGTATTTAGCTAATCATACAAAATACCAGATACCAGATACTAAGTATAGTCGGGTTTATCCCGACACTCCTCTAAATTTTTCCGCCGTTTGCTGAGCTCTTTGAACAACCAGCGGTATCGGTTTCTTAGCTTCTTTTTTCTGCAAATCCTGTATTTCCTGTTTTTTCTCTTTTTCGACTTTTTCCGCGGGTCTTTCTTCTTGATTTTTTTTACCATGAATTAGAGGCAGATAGTAAACTTCATCGTGTAATTTTTGTCTTACGCTCGCCAATTTTGCCTGTTCCTCGGACTCCGATTGCGGCTCTGCCAATCGCGCCTTCTGGTTATTTTGAGACTTACTCGGCGCATACAACTCTTTTACCAACTCGTCGTTTTGAGCCTTATCACTTACAACTTGCTGATTATCGGAAACAGTGGCATTAGTCTCGTTTGAACCGGATTGATTATCCGAACCCCCCGTAGCTTGCCCTGCAACTGTTTTTGAAATTCCTACAACAGAATTAACAGCAGTTTTGCCCGTTTTTTGAACTATACTTTGTCCTTTTTCCATTACTTCTCCTAAGATGTCGTTTGGGTTCATAAATTGATTAGAAATTAAAAATTAGAAATTAGAAATTTAATAACTGCTCCTTCCTTCCATTGCTCTTTGCAAAGTTACTTCATCAGCATACTCCAAATCGGCTCCAACAGGCAATCCTCGCCCTATTCTTGTAATTTTGAGATTTTCCGCCAGAGGCGGACCAGCCTTTGGCTGGGAATTTTTTATCTGTTTAGCGATATACATTGCCGTTGCCTCTCCCTCCATTGTCGGATTGGTAGAAAGTATTATTTCCTTGATTCTTGCCCGCCCCGCTTCGCTTGTCGAGGCCGGGGATTCTTGATTCTTGATTCTTTTCATAAGTTGGCTTATGTATATTTCATCCGGACCGATATTATTTAAAGGGTCAATCTTGCCATGCAAAACAAAATAAACTCCTTTATATTTACCATTTTTTTCTAATGCAATAACATCTAAAGGCTGTTCTACAACACAGATAATACTGTGATCCCGCTCTGAATTTGCACAAATACCGCATGGATCGCTTTCGTCAATCATAAAACAATTTGAACATAAAATAGTATCTTTTTTAAGATTTTGGAGAGAGCTGGCAAACTTATCCAATTCACCTTGCGGAACGTGCAAAAGATAAAAAGTTAGCCTTTGAGCAGTTTTTTGCCCAACCCCGGGAAGTCTTTCAAAAGACTCTATTAAATTTTGTATTGCTTTAGGAATTACCATATATCAATTAGATTTCTTGACGTTGGAAGTGGGAATTTTTGAACTTGAACTTTTGACATCTTGATATCAAGAATTCAAGAAATCTAAAAAATCAATGTCAAAGATATCTAACTTCTAATTTCAAGAATTCCAGTATCCAGCCTCCCCGCTTCTAACTTCAAGCATTCCAAGACTTGAGCCCTTCCGCAATGGTCTGACTAACGGAAATTACTTCCAGCTTATCGAAATATTTTTCTTTAGGAATTAGAATTGTGTCGGTAACATAAACTTTGTCTGCTTTTGAGTTACTCAAAAGCGCCGTGACACTTCCTGAAAAAACAGCGTGTGTTGCAAAAACAAAAATATTTTTTGTTCCGTTTTCCAACAAAATTTTCTCCGCCGCAATTATTGTCCTGCCGGTTGAAATCATGTCGTCAACAATAATTGCCGTTTTGCCTGCTACATCACCTTCCACCGACGAATCCTTTATATCCCCTGTTTCTAAATCTCTGTTTTTTTCAATTGTTGCGTAAGGCATATTACCCAAAGTCTCGGATAACATTTTTATTCTTCTTATTCCGCCCATATCGGGAGATACAAGAACAAAATCTTCTGATGATTTATGACCTGCCTCGCCGGCTGGCGGGTTAATGATTAATGATTCACGAATTTTTTGGGCAAATAAATCTAATGCCGACAAGTGCAAAACCGGAATTGTAAAAAGTTCGGGAACCTTTATGGAGTGCAGATCAAAAGCAACAAGTTTATCTACGCCTACCCTTTGTAAAGCTTGGACAATAACTTCCAAAGAAACCGCCTCTCCGTCTCTAAAAATATGATCTTGTCTTTCATACCCTAAGTATGGAATAACTGCGGTAACCATTGATGCTCCGCTTCTTTTTAGAGCATCTACAATAAAGAAAAGCTCCATGTAGTTTTGATCCGGAGGTGTGCTTGTCGACTGAAAAACAACAGTTTTCTCGTCAACAACAATATCTACAACCCTTATTCGCCTTTCCCCGTCGGGAAAAACGAAAATCTCGAGGGGAGAAATTTCAACACCCAAATCTCTTGCCGTTTTTTCGGCTAAAGGCTTGTTAGAGCTACCGCTAAAAATTTTCATCTTGTTAAACTTATTGACCTAAAAGACCGCCCAAACCTCCCTGCATTTGAGAAAGTTTTTTAGCTGCAATTTCCTGAGATTTTTTAATTGCTTCATTAACGGCTTCTTTTACGTCGTTATCGGATTTTCCGTTAATTTTTATTTCTTTTATTCTTTGATCTCCGGTTATAAGAATTTCAACGCCGTTTTTTTCAACGCTTACTTCTTCGCCCTGAAGTTCTCTTTGAATTTGCATTGCCTGATCACGCATTTTTTTTAAATCTCCAAGTTGCGAAAGTGGATTATTCATAACACATTCACCTCCCCTTTTATCCGCCCAAAAGCGCTGTCGCCTGAGGCGACTAAGCTTAGGCGGGCCTTAATAATATAAAAACACCGACTTTGTCGCCGGTTATTTCTCCTGCTGCTTCTTCTATTATCTTTCTGGTTTTTTCTTCCTCCAATCTCTCTTTATGGAATTTATAACTTGTTTCTATTATGAGTTTTTTATCGGTGTAGCTTTTTACCCTGCACCCTCTTAGAACTCCCGCAACCGAATGATTTAGAGGCTTAACTTTTTCTACCAACTCCTCAAATAATTTATCTAACTTCATAATATTAGCTGAAAGAGGCAATCCGCTTTTAGGTGAATCGAAAGCCGTCGCCTGTGAATTTGGTTTGCTATTTGAACTCGTAGAAAGGCTTTCGTCACTCACCCACTCCACAATCGCCAATTCTAATGGCAATTGCGCCAAAACCGCATATTTTGTATCTAAATACGCTTTGGAAAATAAATCAACAAGTTTCTTAATTTCCTTAACTTCAAACTCGGGTTTTTTTCCGCTGTTTTCCGAAACTCCAACTTTTTCAAGTAAACTTAAGTGAAGTTTATTTATTAACTGTTCTAAAAAGTATTTAACATCAACTCCACTTTTCATTAAATCCGAAACAAGTTTAAAAGCTTTTTGTGAGTCTTTTTCTTTTAAATGAAAAAGCAAATCGGTAATTTGTTTTTCAACGCTTGTTAATTTATATTTCTTTTCAACCAATTCTTTGGTTATTTGCTTGCCGTTAGCGATAACTGACATCTCCTCCAAAACCTTAACTCCATCCCTAAAGCTTCCATCGGAAA
>CAYIOB010000042.1:0-7114 GCA_964364925.1 uncultured Gammaproteobacteria bacterium | reverse complement strand
GCAAGGTGGAACGGGTCTTTTTGCGTATCCTTCGTAATTTCTCATTACAAGCTGCGCCTCTATTGCCTTTATTGTTTCCAGAACTACCGAAACTTCAATTAAAATTCCCGTTCCCCCCAAAATAAGATTCTGGACATTTGTAATCGATTTTCCAATCGTCGGGAAAATAGCAATTATACCTAAGAACAAAGCTCCGGCCAAAGTAATTCTGGTTAAAATATAATTTAAGTGGCTTGCAGTGGGACTCCCCGGTCTTATCCCCGGTATAAATCCGCCGTATTTCTGGATTTCATCTGCAATTTTCTTAGGATTGAAAACAACGGCGGTATAAAAATAAGTAAATCCCACAACAAGCATAAAGTATAAAGCATTATAAACTATGCCATCCGGATTAAGCCAAACAGTGATAAAGGCTCCCACATTTTGTAAAACGGGAATTTTGGAAACCGCCAAGTAGTTAGCTATTAACGAAGGGAGCAAAACCAAGGAAACGGCAAAAATGATAGGTATTACTCCTGCCTGGTTAAGACGAAGTGGCAAGTGCGTTGATTGACCCCCATACATTTTATTACCCCTAACTCTTTTAGCATAATAAACCGTTATTTGCCTTGTGGCCTCATTAATAACAACTATTGATCCTACCACCAAAAGACCCATTATTGCAAAAACTCCTATGTTGAAAAAATTTTGCGCATTGGTTGTCGAAGCAGCTTGGCCAAACATTACCGGAAGCCCCGCAATAATTCCCGCAAAAATAAGAAGTGATATTCCGTTACCGACCCCTCTTTCCGTAATCATCTCTCCTAACCAAACCAAAAACATTGTTCCGGCAGTAGTAACTGCAATAAAAGAAATTAGATTCAAAGGATCAAGAACAGAAATAATTCCTTGATTCCTCAAAAGCGCATACATACCAACTGCTTGAAGTATTGCAAGGGGAACGGTAAGAAGCCTTGTATATTGATTTATTTTTTGCCTTCCCGAATCTCCTTCCTTTGAAAGTGCTTCAAGTTTTGGAAAAACCATTGTTAAGAGCTGGAGAATAATCGAAGCATTAATATAGGGATTAAGACCCAAGGCCATAACCGAGAAGTTAGCAAGAGTTCCGCCCGAAAACATATTAAGTAAACCTAAAAATTGATTTTGGGCAAAAAGAGCTTTAAGCTGTACCAGGTCTACGCCGGAAACAGGTATGTGAGCAAAAATTCTTGTGACTGCAAAGACTAAAGCAGTAAATAAAAGCTTTCTCCGCACATCAGGTGATTTTATGCTGTTTTTAAAAATGGCTAAAATATTATCCATTTAATTAAATTTTCCCGCTTAGCGATGAGCCACGTTCGACGCGACCGCCGGCCAAGTCAGACTTGGCTCGGCTTGCTTTTCCTGCAACTTTTTCAATACTATTAGGCGTGTCGCGTTCGACGCGACCGCCGGCTTTTTTAACTTTTTCGGCAGCGTTTTTTGATATAGGCAATTTAATGGTCAGTGCTGTTTTTAAATCACCGTCTCCCAAGATTTTAACACCGTATATCTTTGCTTCTTTTTCGTCAACAATATTATGCGCAATAAGAGTTTTTAAGTCAACTGTACTGTCTTTTTTAAGAAGATTTAACACTTTTACGTTAATCACTATTGGTTTTTTCTTAAAGACTTTATTCTTCCCCTTACCTCTTCTAAAAGGAAGTCTTTTGATAAGCGGCAAAGCTCCGCCTTCAAAATAAAGAGGGACTTTATTCCTTGCGTTTTGACCCTTGGTTCCTCTTCCCGCAGTTTTTACGCGTCCGGAACCATGACCTTGCCCAAGTCTTCTTTTTGATTTTTCCGTTGTTTTTATAAGACTGTTTATGTTCATTTTTTACCTCTTAGATATTTTTCCCGTTCGTATCTTTCGGATAATCTTTTTAATGCCTCTATTGTTGCATAAACGTTGCTTGCTTGATTTTTTGTTCCTAAAACTTTAGACGATATATTTTTTATTCCCGCGAGGGAAACAACGCTTCTTACAGCTCCTCCGGCGATAACACCGCTTCCGGGAGGAGCGGGTTTAAGCATTATTTTTGCCGCTCCTAATTTAATATTAAATCCAAAAGGGATGGTGCCATTTACAATAGGCACTTCTATGGCATGCTTTTTAGCCAAAGACACTCCTTTTTTAATTGCAGAAGAAACATCCGGAGCCTTACCAAGACCTACGCCAACTTTTCCTTTTTTATCTCCAACAACAGTCAAAACAGAAAAGCCTATTTTGTTTCCGCCTTTTGTTTTTTTGGAAACTCTATTGACTTGAACTATTTCCTCTTCAAACCCGTCTTGTTTTCTTTCCCATTCTGTATTTCTTATTGGATTCATTTTAGAACTTAAGACCTCCTTTTCTTGCGCCTTCAGCCAGCGCTTTTATTCTTCCGTGATATGAATAACTTCCTCTGTCAAACGCCACAGATTTAATTTTTTTGTCCATTGCCTTTTTTGCTAAAACAATGCCTAATTCCCTTGCTCTTTCCGTTTTGTTGGGTTTTTCTTTTGCGCTTAGTTCCTTTTCGGAAACTCCGACTAATGTCTCGCCTTTTTCGTCATTAATTACTTGCGCAAAAATATATCTGTTTGATTTAAACACCGAAAGTCGTGGCTTGTCCTTTGTGCCAAATATTTTTGCTCTAACCCTAACTTGTCTTCTTTGTTTTTGAGTTTTATTTTTCAACATAATTTATCCTGGACCAGCCGAAAGATTATTTTGCTCCTACCGCTTTAGCTGCTTTACCAACCTTTCTTCTTATTCTTTCGCCTTGATATTTAATTCCTTTACCTTTATATGGTTCCGGCGGTCTTAATGCTCTTATTTTAGCTGCAGTATCACCTACCAAAGCCTTATCTATGCCCGAAACCGTAATAACGTTTTCCGCAACTGAAAAAGTTATTCCTTCTTTACCTCTTACTACAACGGGATGAGAAAAACCCAAAGAAAGTGTTAACGTATCCCCGGAAGCTTGCGCTCTGTAACCAACGCCTGAAAGCTCAAGTTTTTTATCAAATCCTGCTGAAACTCCCTCTACCATATTAGAAACAAGCGATCTGGTTAGTCCAAAAAGGGCTTTAGTTTTTTCATCGTTTTTTTCTTTCTGAGAAATAATCAATTTACCTTCCCCTTCTTTTATATCAATACCTACGGGTACCGCAAAAGACAACGACCCCTTGGAACCCGTGACTGTTATTGTCCCATTATTCATAGAGATGGACACTCCTTCTTTTATTATCACTGGAATTTTAGCTATCTTTGACATATTTTAAAAAATTTATTACCTATAGTGAGCTCTGTCGAACTACCAAATGGTAAAAAGAATTTCTCCTCCTATTCCTTTTTTTTGAGCATCCGTCCCTGTCATAACCCCAAGGTTGGTTGAAATTATTACTATTTTTTTACCTTTCCTTTGTATATTGCCGATACGCCTTGCGGGTTCATACACCCTAAGAGAGGGTTTAGAGATGATTACAACATCGGTTAAAACAGGCAATCTTTTTTCGTATCTCACAATTGCCTTAAGAATTTTCTTGCTCTTTTCGCCTTCTTCTTTTATATTCTCCAGAAAACCTTCTTTTACCAAAACTTTACCAATTTCTTTATTAATATTCGAAAACGGAAGAATTACTTCCCTTCTTTTAGCAAGGGCCGCATTTTTAATTCTTATAATAAAATCGGAAACGTTGTGATTCATATTTTTACCAGCTTGCCTTAACTACCCCAGGCAATTCTCCCTTTGATGCTAAGTCTCTAAAACAAAGCCTGCAGATTCCAAATTTCCTCATGTAGGCCCTGGATCTCCCACAAATATTGCATCTGTTCTTTTGCCGAACTTCAAATTTTTGTTTTTTCTTAAATTTAACAACATCTGAAACTTTTGCCATAAATTAGTATTTAGAAATTAGCGTTTAGCGTTCAGTTTTATTATCCTAACTATATGCTATACCCTATCTCCTATATGCTCTCCTTCTTGAAAGGCATTCCCAGCGCCTCTAAAAGCGCAAAGCCTTCTTTATCGTCTTTTGCCGTTGTGACAATGCTTACTTCAAGTCCTTGTATTTTATCAACTTTTCCGGGGTCTATTTCGGGAAAAACCGCGCTCTCAACAAATCCTAAAGTATAGTTTCCGCCCCCGTCAAAACTTTCTCTTCTAACTCCGTGAAAATCCCGAAGTCTTGGAAGAACAATAGAGACTAGTTTTTCATAAAAATAGTACATCCTTTCTCCTCTAAGAGTTGTCATTAGGCCTATCTCGTCTCCTTCTCTTAATTTAAAAGTGGAAATAGATTTCTTAGCTTTCATAATTCTTGGTTTTTGTCCTGTGATTTGAGCCAAAACTTGGCTTGCCTTTTCCAAATTCTTTTTATCGGCCAGCACGTCTTTTACGCCCATGTTTATTACAATTTTAGAAAGCTTTGGCACAGACATTGGGTTTTTTATTCCAAGTTCTGTTTGTAATTTTTTTGCTACTTCTTTTGTAAATTTATCTTGCAAATTACTCATATTTCCGCCTGACATTTTTTGCAAATTCTTGTTTTTTTACCTTTTTCTTCTTTAAACCCGATTCTTGTTTGCAAATGACACTTCGGACAAATTAAGGCCACGTTTGTAACCGGTAACGGTTTGGTTAAAGTTACGATTTCAGAAGGCTGTTTTTGAGATATTGCCTTAAGATGTCTTTTATACTGATTGACATTATTTACCAAAACCTTGTTTAGTTTTGGAAGGATTTTTTCTATCTTTCCTTCCTTACCCTTATCCTTTCCTTTTACAACTTTTATAAGATCACCTTTTTTAAGTTTCATAATTTTATTGATTATTTTTATCTTTTATATTTTATATTTTATATTTTTACACTACCTCTACGGCCATACTGGCTATTTTTGCAAACCCTTTATCCCTAACTTCTCTTGCTACCGGTCCAAAAATTCTGGTACCTCTTGGATTTTTATCTTTAATGGTATCTATCAGGACTCCGGCGTTATCCGAAAATCTAACATAGGAACCATCTGCTCTTTTATACTCTTTTCTACTTCTAACTAAAACCACTTTAACAATTTCGCTATCTTTTACCTGTCCTGTTGGACTCGCTTCCCTTACGACACAGTTTAAAACATCTCCGAGATATCCAAATTTTCTTTTACTTCCTCCCAGAACATGGATAACCATTAAACCCTTTGCTCCCGAATTGTCTGCGACTTTTAATATACTTCTATGCTGAATCATTTTATTTTCTCCAAAACCTTAAAATGTTTTTCTTTTGATATCGGCCTAACCTCTACAATTTTTACCCTATCGCCAACCGATAAAGAAACCCCGGCAGTATCTGCCTTATGTTTTTTTGTTCTTTTAAGAATTTTCTTATACATTGGGTGAGGAACAAGTCTTAAAATCTCAACCACTGCGGTATTTTGCATTTTTAAAGAAACTACTTTCCCTTCAAATATTTTTTTCATAGTTCGAATTCTCCACTATGACACTAAGTTTGCCGAAGTATCATTTTCAATCTCCTTTTCTTTAATAATTGTTAATATTTGCGCAATTTCTTTTCTTTTTAAGAATATCGACCTTGTATTTTTTAATTTATTTTGTGATTTTTCAAGTTTTGCCGTAAAAACGGCGTCTTTTGCGCTTTTAAGCATTGTTTTTAATTCGGCTAAGCTTTTGGTACGTAAATCTTTTTTCTCTTTTGTTTTCATATTTATATAAATTTATCGAAATATTAATTTCCTTCCTTTGCGACAATTCTTGTTTTTACGTGCAACTTATGAGATGCAAGCCTAAGAGCGGCAAATGCTATGTCCTTGGTTACTCCTCCCATTTCAAAAAGCATTCTGCCCGGATTTACAGGCGCAACGAATTCATAAACATCGCCTTTCCCACTGCCCATTCTGGTTTCTGCCGGTTTCTTGGTAATGGGTTTATCCGGAAAAATTCTTATCCAGAGCCTTCCGCCTCTTTGAGTATAATGGGTTATTGCTCTTCTTGCCGCTTCTATCTCACGGCTTGTAATCCAACCCATATCTTCGGACAAAAGTCCGTATTCTCCGAAGGAAATTTTTGTGCCCCTATAGGCATTTCCCTTCATTCTTCCTCTTTGCTGTTTTCTATATTTTGCTCTTCTTGGAACTAGCATAATATTAAATCTATTCGGATGTATTTATCCAAACTTTTACACCTATATATCCTTTTTTAGTTAAAGCCGGGAAGCTTGCGTAACTTATATGCTCTCTTATTGTAGATAGGGGGACTTTTCCTTTTTGAAGTTTTTCGCGTCTGCCAATTTCTGCTCCCCCAATTCTACCGGATAAAACAATTCTTACCCCCTTCGCACCGCTGCCCATTACTTTTTCAACCGATTGTACCAAAATTCTTTTTGCGGGAAGCCTTTTTATAAGCTGATCTGCAATATTTTTGGCAACCAGATGCGCATCTAAATTAGCATCTTTTATCGGCTCTACTCTAATATCCAGTTTTTGTGCGTTTTTTCCGTTTTTCTTCATGGAAAGAGCCGAATATAAAAATTCCTTAAGCTCTTCAAGGCCGGATCCCGCTCTTCCGATTACCATTCCGGGTCTTGATACATTGCATGTAACCTTAATGCTGTTAATCGATCTTTCTATTACAATTTCCGAAATTCCCGCATTCATTAATTTTTTATTTAAAATCTTTCTAAGCATAAAATCTTCAAGTAATGTTTCTTTATATCTTTTATCATCAAACCAGCGGCTGCTCCAGTTATAAACCGGTCCAAGTCTTAACAATTTAGGATTAACTTTTTGTCCCATATCCTGAAAATTTCTAAATCCTAATTTCTAAGTTCTAAAATTAGAACGCTTAGATTAATTAGGTCAATTAGGAATTCGTTCCTCCTCTTTCTTCTAAAATTATCGTTATATTGCTTCCTCTTTTTTTATACGGGTGTACTCGTCCACGAGTCGAAGGGTGAAATCTTTTAAAAGAAATTCCTTCGGTAACATCAATGCTTTTTATAAATAATGCTTCTTTTTTCGCATTTACATTATTTACCGCATTTGCAATTGCGCTTGAAAGGACTTTTTCTAAAACATATCCTCCTCTTTTATTAATTACTACCAA
>CAYIOB010000041.1:0-7521 GCA_964364925.1 uncultured Gammaproteobacteria bacterium | reverse complement strand
GATACACTTTTCTGATTTGTTATAAACGAAATAAAATTTGTATAGTAAAAAGGGAACCTGGTAAAAAACCAAAAGCTTTTTATAACAATAATAAGAGTCAAAGCCAAAACCAAAAGAGTAAATCTCCGGCGTTTTTTATCGAATAAATAAAGACCAACCAGTAAGCAAAATGCAGGCAAAAGTGTCAGCAAATAATGCGTGTAAGGTCTTTGGGAGAAAAATGCGTTAAACAAGGAGAACGCAAACCAGAGCCAAACAAACATTAGGGGATATGATAGAGACTTTCTTTTTGCATAAATAAACAAACAGAATAGACCTAAGATTATCAGTTTTAATATTAAAAATCCTTGGGGAATAATAAGTTTGTTGCCGTAACCGACATACCCGACGTTAGAAAAAAGAACTGCTTTTATAAAATAAGAAATTGCGTCGTTTAATAAGAAAACAGCCGCAGTTAGAGTAATCGGTAAAACAAATCCCAGAACGAAACTGGTAACTTTTTCAATTTCAAAAACCAAAGTTTTTCTTTTGAATAAGTTCTTAAAAGAAAAAGAAGAATCTGCAAGAATCAGGAAAACCAGTAAGGCGGAAAAATCAAAAAGCGCAACTATTTTAAAAAGAAAAGCAATGCTAAGTAGAAAACCTGCGATAAATAGTATCTTGTATTTTGCCCGCTTCGCCTGCCTAACAGCAAGGCTGGCCGAATCGAGGCGAGTATTTTGTATTTTGCCCGCTTCGCCGAACCCGCTTCGCGAGGCGAGTCGAGGCGAGGTTTCCGTAGATTTTAATACTAAAATTCCGGCAGTAATTATCGGTAAAAGCATAAAGTTTTCTGCGTTGGCAATGTTTCCTTCCAAAAGCGGCAATCCGAAGAGCAGGGCAAAAAGAGCGGTTGACGCCCAAACTATTTTTTCTCCGCCGCCGCCCGGCGTAAACAATTTTTTAGAAAGTATATAAAATGCAATAATGGTTAAAATCCCGACTATCAAAGAGAAAAGTCTTACCCAAAATTGATCCGAGTTAAATAAACTGTAAACAAAATATAAAAGCGGAGGCTTGTTGTCCCAAATGTCTCTGTACAAAAGCCTGTTTTGGTTCATTGCAGAGCCTAAAACCTGGTAAATTCCCTCGTCACCGTACCAGTAAGGTTCAAATAGGGAAGGAAGCCGGAGCAAAAAAAAGAAAAATGAAGTTATTAATAAAAACCAAAAATCCCGGATTTTTTCAAGCTTTTGTAATAATCTCATATAAATACTTTATCACATTTAAAGCTTTTCGGTAACTTTATATTCGAGTCTTTTTCCAAACATAAGCTGTGTGTGGGAAATTAAAGCGGGGAGGGCGGACAAGAAAAATCCGACAATCGGTAAAAGCAAAAACTCCAAAGGAAATAAAAGCTGTCTTCTTTTGGAAAGCGCTGTGGTTTTTGGTCTATTTCTAAAATCAATAATTATCATAGCAAGAGTGGCGAAAAGACAAAGCGTGAGTATTAATCCCGCGAGCTTTGGCAAATTATAGCCAAGTGCGGTTCTTGAAAAAGCAGGATTTACAAAAGGCATAATGTTTGCCGCAATTGTAATAATAAACCAGTAAACAGGCCACATTAAATGCTCAAGGAGAACGTTTGCAATCATCATTGTTTTCCTAAAAAAAGGAACATTGGGAACAGTCAGCCACCACTTTATAAAAAGTGCGTCATCGGAAACTCCCCAGGACCAGCGTCTTTCCTGGTGGTATTTATTCTTTAAGCTGTTTACGTAACTCGAAGACAAAGGCGCGTCCATAGAGGTTTTTAAAAATATCGGTATCATCCATAAATTGCCGCTTTTTTTGTAAAAAGCTTTAAAGAATATTCTGTAATCCTCGGGAATTACGTCTGTGTCCCAGTAGCCGATTTCGTGCAAAAGCTTAAAGGAAAGAGAATAAGTGGAGTTCGAAATAAGCCTGTCCCCCTGGATTAAAAGTCCGGTTCTCCAAAGGCTGCCAAAAAAAGCAATAATTCTAACGGCTGCCGGAACACTCCAGAAATTATTGTAGCTTACATTTGCCGATTGCCAGAATTTATTATATCTTTTTTCGTCTTTTATAAAACTATGCGCAAGATAGGAATAATACTGTTTATCAAAAACCGAATCTGCGTCAACAGAGGAAATTGTTGCAAAATTTAAATCAATAATCTTTTTCCCAACAAGTTTTCTGTAAGCTTCCCGTCCTGCAAATGCTTCGTTTGAGGACTTACCTTTTACTTCTCCGGGTAAATCGGGATGGAAACTAGCAAAAATATCTCCGAATTTATGTTCAAACTCTCTTATTAAAATATCCGCTTTTTCTTTGGCACCCTCTTCTCTTTTCTCCATTGCCAAAACTACATAAATTCTTTTTGTCGGAAAGGTTTGATTGGCCAGACTCTTAACGGTTTCTCGCAGTTTTTCAACGCTTTCTTTGTAATTTGGAATAACAACAATGTGGGTTATTTTTTCAAAATCGGGCAGCGGCCTCGTTAGCTTAAGCCAATCATTATTTTCCGCTTTCTTGATTTTCTGTGAGGCAATAAATGCGGTTATAACCAAAGAAAAGGATTTGTACAACCAGTAAATATCAAAAAATAAAATAAAGTAGGCAAGAGCAGTAGGGATAAAAAAACTGCCCCAGATAGGAAAAAGTATTAATGTCCACGACAAAAATCCGGGCATAATCTCAAGCGCCCTTTTTGTTTTTATCGGATATCTTGTGAAAATTTTTGCAAAAAAACTTGTCATATTTTTAGCGTCTATTTTCAAAATCTAAAAATCTTCTTCGCATTCGCCGTTGTTATCCTGTTAACCTCATCAAAAGATACACCTTTAATTTTTGCGATGGAATCAGCCGTAATTATAGCATAAGAAGGCTCGTTTCTGCTACCCCTATGGGGCTCGGGGGTAAGATAAGGAGCATCCGTTTCAACCACAATCCGCGCAATTGGAGCGTATTTTACCAATGTGGGTAATTCCGTGTCTTCTCCCGGAGCCAAACCTTGGTAAGTAATGTTGCCGTCAAAGCCTACGTAAAAACCCAACTCCAAAACCTTTTTTAAATAAGCAATATTTCCGGCCATGCAGTGAAACATTCCCGGAGGGTTTAGTAAATCCGATTTATAGTTTGTCAATACCTCGATAATATCTTTTGCGGCTTTTCTTCCATGGATTTGTAAAGGAAGCTTAAGTTTAAGAGAAAGCTCAATTTGTTTTACGAAAACTTCTTTTTGAAGTTTTGGCTCAACAATGCCGTTAGATTTATAGCTGAAATAATCAATTCCTATTTCTCCGATTGCAACAACTTTGGGCTGTTTTGCCAATTGTTCAATTTCGTTTATCCAATCTCCGGTTACTTTATCCGCATGGTGGGGGTGGATGCCGACAATCGCATATAAATCTTTATATCCTTGCGCTAATTCAACCGCTTTTTGGCTTGATTCAACACTTGTCCCCGTATTAATTATTTTTTCAACTCCTGCATCTTTCGCTCTTTTTATTACTGCGTCAAAATCGTTTTCAAATTTTGTAAAGTTTAAGTGGCAATGAGTATCGATCATAAATTTATTATATCAAGCAATTAAGATTAGAAGAGGAAGAAGATTATTGGTTGCTGTTTAAAGCGTTAACGCAGGCGGCTTTTGCCGTCGGATCACTTATTTGATCACAAGGAGATGCTGTTTGGGTTTTTGTAGTTCCGCTTTCTGCTTTCGGCGCAGTCATACTGCTAAGATCTGTAAATTGTATATTTGTCGGGACAGCAAATTTAGAAGCATCAACTCCCCAAGGCGAGCAATTAAGACCGACTTCTTGGTCTAAATTAAAATTTCCGGTTTGAGCACTAGCAGTTGGAGAAGTGACATCAATTTTCATTTTTATTCCGGTAGGAGATTCGGAAGACCAAACATAAGTATATATTCCATCCGAAACGACTTGGCTTGTTACTTCTTTTTCTCCTGCAATTTTTGTAGTGAAATCGCCCCTGAATTTATTGCCGGAAACATAAACAGTACCGGAGCCGCCGTTATCCGGATAGGTGACTACGCAGTATTGGTTTTTTCCGAATAAGCTTTTAAGAGTTCCTGTAACTCCCGATGGAGAAGTTTTTGGTTGCTCCTTCGTAACTGATGGTTGCGGTGCAATTTTTGCGGATTTTGATAAGTTTAAATATGCTCCCGCACCGACAAGAAGAACCGCAAGCGCCAAGACCACAATAACTAATGTTTTATTCTTAAACATTAAAAGGAGTATAGCTCCAAATTTTTGCTTAGTCAATAATTAAGTTTTTGCAAAAACAGACAGGCGTAATAATTTGTCAGGATTAAGACAGGTAAATTGTCCGAAAACAGTCAAGTGGTATGACATTTTCTAGATTATTATCATTTCATGGCAGTAGAAGCGCGGCGGTTAGGCGCAGACACCTCATTAAATGCAGGGTTAGGGTTAATAAGGCCCGATACCTTGCGCCACAGAGAATTATCATTAACAGAAGTTGTTTCCCATTATAGCCGTGTTAATGCGATAGTTGCTGTTGGCGCACGTGTTGCAATTGATGCTAAATATGCATCGGGAGGCTTACTTAGTAAGCCGGAAAGAGAGGCTTTTGCAGATAGTCTTGATAGGAAAGCAACGGCAGTTATGGAGCAAGGCCTTCATTCCGCTTCTTTTGTTTCGGAAGTAGTACCTGACGGATGCGAAGGGATTAAGGAAAATAGAAAAGCCTTGGAATTAGGCGAAGGACCGACAGATTTGCCCGTATTAACAGGCACTTATGGCGCAGGGCATGCTATTGCTTTTTCCGAAAGGCATGTTTTAAGCGCAGTAGATTCTAAAGTAAAATTAATTATTGACCCTGTTGAAGGAACAACGAGGGCTTCCTTAAATCAGGAAGGAGCAGTGGCAGTAATCGCCGGAACCCTAACAGGGGAAATAGCGCCGATTCCCCCGGAAGATAGTCCTGCTTTATACGCGGACAGAATTGTTGCACCGCCAAGACTTAGGGGAAAAGTATCTCTTTTGCAATCTCCTGCGGATAACGTAAGGGCCGTTATGGAAGAGTTTGGTTTAACCAACCCCGCGGATGTTAGAGTTGTTGTAATGAACAGGCCGCGCAATCAAGCGCTATTAGAAGCTCTGCGGAAAGAGGGTGTATCTCTTCAGTTGATAGATTCGGGAGATTTAATGCCTGCAATAGCCGCGCTTACCCAAAATAAACCAACTCTTTCTATGGGCGGCGGCGGCAAGCAGGAGGCTGTAATTGTAGCCTGCGGTGCCAAAGCTTTGGGAGGCGTATTTGAAATGCGTTACGTAGCAAAAAATGGGGAACCGGTTGAAGAGTTTCCGGACATACTAAGACTTGATGATGTCGTATCGGGTCCCGCATCGGGTTATTTTGTGAATTTTGCTTCTATTACCGGAGTTGCTGAACTTGGCTTAGCGGTTCCAAAAGTAAGAGGGGACAATTATATTGTTCCGGTTGCAACCATAATCGGCGAAAACGCTGGCTTAATAACACAGGAAGTAATTGTTTAAACTCTTAATCTAAACTCTTGGGAAAAGGGGAGTACCTGCTTTTATTTGTGAAACTTCAAACTGTTTTAATATCTTTTCACTGGTTTCCGGCAAAAGCGGTTTTAACAATTGCCCGATTTCCTGTATTTGGTCAACGGCGTGTTCCAGGACAGCTTTGAGTCTTTTATCGTTAGTCTTTATAAGGTTCCAGGGTTTTTCATCATTTATAAATTTATCAAGTCTTGAAATTTTACCCCAGATAATTCCTAGCCCGTCATTAAACTTGTATTCCTCCAGGGCTTTTTTATAATCCTCGTCAAAATTGGAAACGTGTCTTTGGTTTTCTACGGTTTTGGTTTTCGTAAAATTTGCATTTTCGCAAAGTTTGGCAACTCTGGAAATTAAATTTCCCAAGCCATTGGCTAAATCCGAATTGTAAGTTTCAATTAATTTTTTTTCGGAAAAATCTCCGTCGCCTGTTGGGGAAATATCACGCAAAAGATAATACCGCAGTCCGTCGGTAGTGTATTTTTCTATAAATTCAACAGGATCCGCAACGTTCCCAAGGCTTTTGGACATTTTTTGCCCGTCAACGGTAAAATATCCGTGGACAAACAAAGCTTTGGGAAGTTTTAGTCCCGCAGAAAGTAAAAACGCGGGCCAGTAAACAGCATGAAACCTGATTATTCCTTTTCCGATTACGTGTAAATCGGCGGGCCACCATTTTTGGTATTCTTTCTCGTTGCTAAAAAACCCCACTCCGCTTTGGTAAATATTTAAAGCGTCAAACCAAACATACATCCTTTGTGTCTGGTCATTTGGAACTTTTACTCCCCAGTTTTTTGCTCTTTCGTTAGTTCTGGAAATGCTAATATCTTTTAAGCCCTCTTTTAAAAATCCTAAAACTTCATTTTTCCTAAACTCGGGAATTATCAAAAGCTCATCTTTTTCAACCAGCTCCTTAATTTGCTTTTCGTATTTTGAAAGTTTAAAAAAATAATTTTCCTCGCTTACTTCTTCAAGTTTTTTTCCCGGATGCTCGAAACACTCACCGTTTTCGTTCAGTTCATTTTTCTCGTAAAAAAGCTCACAGCCGACGCAATAAAGCCCGGTGTAAATTTTTTTATAAATGTCGTGTCGGCAAAGCTCCCATAATTTTTGAGAAGCAGAATGATGATCCTGACTGCTTCCTCTTTGGAAAACATCAAAATGGATGTTTAGTTTGCTTGCCAAATCTTGGAAAAGTTTAGAATTTTTGTCAATAAATTCCTCAACAGGCAGTCCTGCATTTTCCGCAGCCTGAACATTTTTTATGGCATTTTCATCTGCGCCTGACAAAAGTAAAACTTCATCTCCTAAAGATTTTCGATATCTTTTTATTACATCCGCCTGGACAAATTCCAATGCGTGGCCAATGTGGGGTTTGGCATTTACATAAGGAATAGCTGTTGTTAAATAAAATTTATTCATAGGTTCAGTTACTAGAAATTAGACACTAGTAACTAGTGTCTAATAACTTATAACTAGCCCAAAGATTGTAATCTATTTTTTCTTTGCAAACAATAATTCAGTCATTGCTAAAAGAATCAAGAGCAAGATTATAAAAAACGGATGCGCTAAGTTAACTAGTTTCAAAATCATAGAGCCTACGACAAAAACACCTATCAAAAACCCTCTTCTTTTGTTGTTCAAAATAAAACCAAAAAGAGAAAATATAAACAGGAAAACCAAAACCAGAACAATTGACAAAATCGTAAATCGTAAATCGTAAATCGTAAATCTGTATGTCGGCGGGAAATTCCAAACTAAATAAACAAGTGCTACTATCGACAATAAACCAATAACTATTAACCGCAAGGGTCTTCTTCTTCGCATAATTTTAGTTTACCATACCATTGTGACATTTTTATAATTCGATAATCATTGTCTATTTTAGTATAATATAAAGAATGAAAGGAGGAATGTAGATTTAACCAATAAATCTATTAAAAATATTATG
>CAYIOB010000040.1:0-7574 GCA_964364925.1 uncultured Gammaproteobacteria bacterium | reverse complement strand
AAGGGCATTTGCAAGCTTATGCGGATGATGATAAAGAGGAAATTCTTTATTTATAACATCTTTTAATATTACTTTTACATTTTGTTTGGAAATAAATTTTTCATCGGTTTTAATATATTTATATTTTTTATATTTATTAGGAATTTTAATTTCGGTATTATTATTTGCAATGATCGTATCAAAGGGAAAAGTACCAAGGTGTTCTGTTAAAGCAATAATAAAATCGTTTAGAGCAAAATCTTTTGTTTCAAAAGGTTTATTAGCGATATTAAGCACAAATATTTTTTTGCATTTTTTCTTTAACAAAATGTTTTTTATTTCGGGAATTATTAATACGGGTAGCTGATTCGTATAAAAATCTCCGGGCCCGCTAATAATTACATCTGCTGAAAGGAGATTGTCAATTACTTTTTTATTTACTTTCGGAGATTTTGGTGTTATGTATATTTTCTTTAATCCGTATGGTTCTGAATATTTTGCAACATCAAGTGCTGTTTCTCCATGTATTCGTCTATCATCTTTGGTAATTGCGCTTAGACGCACTCTGACGTCTGAAGCAGGAAGTATGTCTGCCTTGACATTAAACATTCGTTTTGTTGCCTCCAAAGCTTTATAAATATCTTTTGTTCTAAGCAATTCGGCCAGCATTATAATATTTCCAAGTTTATGGCCATCTATTGCTTTATTCTCTCTACTTAATCCCGGAAAACGATAAGTAAGTAAAGAGGCAAGCTCTTTATTTTGGTCGTTAATAAGTGCGGCAATGCAAGAAACCATATCGCCAACCGGCATGATATTGTATGCTTTTCTTAACCTACCGGAAGACCCGCCATCATCTGCCATTGAGGTAATTACTGTTATATGTGAGCTATATTTTTTAAAACCATTAATAAGAACGCTTGTGCCTATGCCGCCACCCAAACAGACAACTTTGAGGTTTTTGTCTATTTTTTTATTAGCCATGATAAAAAAGTAACAATAAACGATTGTAGCAGAGCGATTATGATAAATGCAAAAAAGGTGTTGAAAAATATTTTTGGAGCTATAAATCCTGAGAAAGAAAACCCGGGAAAAGTAAACGATGTAATCGTAATGCTCGTAACAAAAACTGTAAGTAAATAGAAGATTATCGCATTAATTAAGAAAGAAAACAGCCCTAAAGTAACAAGATTAAAAGGCAGGGAAATGATGTTTAAAATCGGCTTTACGATTAAAAAAAGCAAAGATAAGGCAAGTCCGCCTGCAATGTAGGTTAAAAATCCATTATGAATTGTTAATCCGGGCACAATTTGCGCCAAAATAAAAAGCGACAGAGAATTAATAAGGGTATTTCTTAATAACGATTTCATGCGTTTGTAGTAATAAATGCTACCAGATGAGTATACCTCTGTCAATTAGCTGCCAAAAGAATATTGCAATAAATAATCTCTAAGGTTATTATATGAGGATATGAACGACATTAAATGCCCAAACTGCGGTAAAGTTATTCAAATTTCCGAAGCCCTGCAGCATGAATTTGGAGATAAAATCAGAAGTGAAGAAAAAGCCAAAGCCAAGGAAGAAATCGAAAAAGTAAAAGCCAAAGCGCTTTCGGAAGCAGAGAAAAAGTTTAAAGATGAGTCTCAAAAAGAACTTGCCAAAACAAATAAAGAAAAAGAAGAACTTCAAGAAAAGCTGGAGGAAAATAAGAAAGAACAGGAAAGAAATGCCGAGAAAATAAAAGAAGAGGCAGTAAGGAAAGCAGAAGAGGAAGTTGAATTAAAGCTAAAACAAAAAGATATCCAGCTTGAACAAGCAAGAAAAGCAAATCAGGAGTTGAACAGAAAGCTTAATCAAGGGTCTCAGCAACTTCAAGGAGAGGCTTTGGAACAAGATCTGGAAGAAAAACTTAAAAAAACTTTTCCAAATGATGAGTTTTTACCTGTCCCTAAAGGAGTGGAGGGCGGAGATATTTGGCAAAAAATTAAATATAAAGATAGAACCGTCGGCTCAATTCTTTGGGAAACGAAAAGAACTAAGGCTTGGAGCAACAGTTGGATTACAAAACTTAAAGATGATTCTGCAAAAATAAGCGCCAGCGAGGCTATTATTGTGTCGGTTGTAATGCCTGATGAGATGACAAACTTTGACAGAAAAAATGGCATTTGGATTACGACTTATGAACACGCTATTGGAATTTGCAGATACATCAGATTTTTAATAACTTCTATGTCTTCTGTAAAATCTTCGGCTTCTCAAACCGAAGAAGAATGGGGAAAAATCAGAGATTACATGTTAAGTGATTCGTTTAAGCATAGGATGCAAGCCCATTTTGACGGCATACAAGCCTTAAGAACAGGCTTTGATGCGGAAAAACGAGCAACGATGTTAAGATGGAAAAAGCAAGAGGCTCAAATCGAGAAACTTGATACTAACACCATAAACTTTTATGGAGAATTAAAAGCAATTGTGTCTGATTTGCCGGAAATAAAAGGAGTAGATTCATTTGCTTTAGAGGACGGTGAAGAAAATAATGAACAAGAATCCCTCCCCTGACCGCGAGAATGAGCTATTAAATGGACCTATTGAGCTGGTTTTTGGCATGGACGAGGTTGGGAGAGGTTCATTTGCCGGACCACTCGTTGCTTCTGCAGTTTGTTTTGAAAAAGAATTTAAGTGGTTTAAAGAAATAAACGATTCAAAACTGCTTACTCACAAAAAAAGAAAACAGTTATCAAAACTTATTTTAAAAAACTCTATTTCGTTTGTTGAGGCAATAGATGTTGAAATTATAAATGAGTCAGGAATAGGGGAGGCAAATAGGCTTATTTTTGAAAATTTAGTGAACAGAATTAAAAAAGAATATAAAAACAAGAAATTATTTTTCTTAATAGACGGAGGCAAAAAGAAAATTAATGATAAAAATATTAAATTCATCATTAAAGGTGATCAAAAATCAATTTCAATAGCAGCAGCTTCAATAGTAGCTAAGGTTTGCAGAGACGGGTTGATGAGAAAGCTTGGAAAAGAATATAGGGGTTATAACTTTTTGAAAAACAAAGGCTACGGAACAAAATTTCATAGGAAAGCGCTTAGAAAACACGGGCTCTCCAAAATTCACCGAACCTCTTTTAATTTACAAAAATATCTATGAGATTTCTTCTTGAAGCTTAAACTCTAAACAAGCTTTTGAAAAAGCTAATCCGCTATGACCAAGTCTATAGAAGAAGACCTCTTGTGTTTCCGGAACATCGCGTAAAGCGCCTACTGTTTTTAAGGATGCTCTTGCTAAGGCGTTAAAAGTTCTAGTAATCATGCTCTTTTCTTTTGAACTTGATCTAGAAAAAATCCTTGCCCAAAAACGATTAAACTTTCTTGCAATTAGGGGATCTAATCCCTCGTCCGGCCTAAAATAATTCGTAACCCAGTTAAGCGGTGTAGCATCGTGAAGCTCTCCACCAAACATTCGGTTAATCCTACCTGCTACTTGTTGGTAAGAAATATGTGTATATTCAAAATCAATCCCCGTATCTCCTTCAAGCTCAGTCATATTATAATTATACAAATTATGAACAAATTTGTCAACTATAGGACTTTATAAACAGCCTTTAAGCCGAGGTTTGATGGAGAACATGCGTTACAGGTTTATAGAACAAGAAGAAAATAACTGCAGCTAAAAGCATAACTCCGGAAGCAACAAAAATCGGCGCTTCCGGCGAAAGTTTGGCCGCAATAAATCCTGATAAAACAGGCGGAATTGATTGAGCAAGAGCCTGAATGCTGGCATTTACTCCCAAAACTTCTCCCTGAATAGTTTTGTCAACAGATTTGCTTACCAGAGCTGAGGAATTTGCTTGAGCTAAACCATTAAACGCGGCAAAAAAAGGTACTATTAACAAAAATTGCCAAACGCTTGATGGCAGAAGATATGCAAAAACCATAATCGCACAACCGAAAAAACTAATTCTTAAAATTTTATAATCCGTGTACTTTGCGCCTAGTCTTCTTGTTAACACAATTTGTGTAAAAGCAATCCAAACACCAACATAAGCAAAAAAATCTCCAATATTCCCCTGATTAAAATTAAATTTAGTAATTAAAAATACAGCAAAAAATGTTACAAAAAAGGAAAATCCGGCCTGAAAAAGAAAATTAGACAAAAATAAAACTCTTAATTTTTCAAAAGAATAGGCATGCAGGATATTATTTAAAGATTTTGTCCATTCAATTTTTAACTGATGTTTTCTAATTTTTAAAGTTTCGGGAAAAAACAAAAGCACAGACATAATATTTAAAAAACTCAAAATTGCGGCAAAGAGAAACGGCGTTGTAGCGTTAAACCAACTAATAATACCAGGATCCGAAAGCTTACCTCCGACAAACGGACCGATGATAAAGCCTATTCCAAATGCTGCGCCCATAAGTCCGAAGTTTTTGGCCCTATTTTGAGGGAACGTTATATCTGCAATGGACGCCATAGCAACCGAAATATTTCCGCCGGTAATGCCGTCAAAAAATCTAGAAAAGAATAATAAAGGTATATTTCTTGTGTAAATACCAAGCGCAAAAATTAAATAGGAAATGCAGGTTCCCAAAAGAGAAATTGCCAATATCCGTTTTCTTCCAAACTTATCCGAGAGTTGTCCAAGAATTGGCGTTGCGATAAATTGTCCAATCGGAAATACCGCGGTTAACAAACCCAAGAGTATGAATCCCTGGGAAATATTAAACGATTTTGGTAATAAATAAAAAGAAGAAGCCGGATCAGCTAACAAAAGGGGTATAACAGGAATTAAAATTCCAAAACCTAAAAGATCGACAAAAACCGTGAATAAAATTACCAGCAGTGGATGTCTTAATTTTTCCAGCATATCACAAAAAAAGTGAGCGATTACCTCGTTAAGTGGAACTCGCTCCAAGAACATTGTATCAGGATTTATGATGTTTTTCAGAGGTTTAATATATCAATTTGATTAACAGTGACTCTATTAAATTATATAGTAATTTTTAATGGAGGTTTTTGTCAATTAAACCCGTTAAGTTAAATAATTAGCTAACTATTTCTTGCGATATTAACAGCGGCTGTTACGCTTGTTGCGCTAATGATAAATTGTGTGTCTACTCCAGTCATACCAAGTGAAGGAAGTCTTACTCCAGCAGCATTTAATGCCACAGTTAATAAAAAATCTGCACCAACAATGAGTGGAACAGTTACTGCTATTTGTTTAGCAGCATCCATTAACTCTGCTCTTACATTTGTGAGTCTTTGTTTTTCCATTGGATAAAGATATCATAAAATAACCGACTTGTCAACTATAGGTTGCATATTGAGGCTAAAAAATATTTGTGAGCCGCCCGGGAGGCGAACCCAGAACCTATTCCTTAAGAGGGAATTGCTCTGCCAGTTGAGCTAGCGGCCCGCCTTAAAAAATAGTATACTATAAGAGGCTGAATTAGACAACTAAGCGCCTGTAGCTCAATGGATAGAGCACTTCGCTTCGGACGAAGTGGTTGGGGGTTCGACTCCCTTCAGGCGCGCTTACAAAGCCAGACTTGGCTTACAAAGTTTACTACATGAAATTTAAATCTTCTATTTTATCTTTACTAAAATTTTTTATTGGCTGGCCGCTTTCTATCATTGCGCTTTTGTTTGTTCTGCGTTTAATATCAGGAAAACTTCCGGAAATTATCCCATATATAAAAAGTATCAGTCTATTTTATTTTGCTATAGGCATACTGCTCTTTTTTCTTTACTACATGTTCCGCAGTGTTTTATGGAAAGAGCTTCTGAAAAATATGGGTCATGAAGTTTCGTATATAGAAAATGCCTATAAATTTGCCGTATCGGAGCTAAAACGTTTTGTTCCGGGTAACGTATGGTCTTTGCTTAGCCGAGGTTCTCTTTTTACGCAAATGGGAATAGATAAGGAAAGTGTTGTAAAGGGACTATTATTAGAGGTTCAACTTATAATCGCCGGCTGTGTGCTGGTGTCATCTTTTTCCTTTGTATGGATTCTAGATGCCCCTGATGCGCTAAAAGACAAACTAAGTGCTATTTTACCCATAACATTTATTGCTACATTTATATACTTCCTTGTTCTCGCCTATATATTTAAAAAAAAGTACAATAAAAAAAATTCGTTTATCTCTTCCATTTATCTACCGGGTTTGCTAATACGTTCTAAAATTAACTTAACCGTATTGTCCTTTGTCGTATTTGCAATATTCGGACTTGCCAACTTTTTCATTCTGTTATCTCTTTTCCCGGAAAATCTAAGCCAAGTAATTGCGCTATCATCTTTCTTTACGCTTGCGTTACTTATTGGTTATTTATCTTTTATAACTCCGATGGGTCTGGGCGTTAGGGAGGGAGTAGTTACCGTAGGACTTCTCAAAATTATGACAATAACAAATTCCGGATTTTTCGCTATATTTTCTCGCGCCGTACTAATTATCTCCGAGCTTTCTTATTTATTATTAATTTTCTTAGTTTATAAACTTAGATTAAAAACTAACACAAAATGAAAAGATTCATAAATAAATATAAGTTCGAAATAACACTTTTGCTTTTTGTTATCGTTTATATATTCTACTTCACTCTTGCAAGTTTCTTAAGATATGACAACTTCTATACAGGCAGGTTTGATCTTGGAAACATGGATCAGGCTGTTTGGAACTCCATGCAAGGAAGGTTTTTCCAAATTACCGATCCAAACGGCACGGATATAATTTCAAGGCTTTCTTTCCATGCCGACTTTATTTTGGTTTTGATATCTCCGCTTTACCTGATTTGGGAAAGTCCCAAAATGCTTCTTTTACTGCAAAGCGTTGTTTTGGGACTTGGAGCGATATTTGTGTTTTTAATTTCAAAAAACTTATTAAAAAACAAAAATATTTCTTTGATTTTTTCCTTTGTTTATCTTATAAACCCTGCGATTGGGTATAGTAATCTATATGATTTTCATCCTGTTGCTTTAGGGACAACTTTCCTTCTTGCGTCTTTTTATTATTTGCTTAAAAGAAAATACTTAATATTTATATTATTTGCAATTTTATCGGGACTTACCAAAGAACAGGTTTGGTCAACGGTTGCGCTTCTTGGAATAACAATCAGTGTAAGGGAAACTTGGGAAAACAAATCTAAATTGAGCTCTTTAAATAAAAGCCAATTAAAAAATATACTACTTGGAATAATTATTTTTCTTGTTTCTGTTTTCATATTTTATTATCTTATCTGGCAGGCGATTCCCGAGGCTAGAGGCGGAAACCATTTTGCCTTAGAATATTATTCAGAGTTTGGAAGTTCAGCATCTGAGGTAGCCAAAAATATTATTTTTTCTCCTGTAAAAACACTTTCTATTGTATTTCAACCCTCCCAGTTAAATTATTTATTACAGCTGTTATTTCCGCTTGGATTTTTGCCGCTTATTTCCCCCTTCATTTTACTTTTTGCTGCCTCTGATTTAGGCATAAACTTACTTAGCAATAACCCGCAGCTTCATCAAATTTATTACCAGTATACCGCTTCTGTTACACCGTTTTTATTCATATCTTCAATTTATTCCGTTTATTTTCTAAAAAAATTCTTTTCTAAA
>CAYIOB010000039.1:0-7606 GCA_964364925.1 uncultured Gammaproteobacteria bacterium | reverse complement strand
CAGCTTCAGCTTCAGGTAAATCAAAGGGTGGCCTATTTAATTCAGCTACACTCATAATTATATAAATAATAAAAGGCAAACATAACGGAAAAAAAAACCAATAAAAATTTGATTGAACTAATACAATTATAGTTAAATTTGCAACGGATTACTTTGTAAAAAAACAAGACGAAAAACTAAAAGCTTTATATATAATATTTTTTAAATTTATTTTGGGGCTTTCCTTAGGAGCGTCACTTTTATTTGTTATCTTATCAATTCCTATTTCAGAATACTTACATATTGATAATTTATGGTATGTAATTATTTCCGGTTTTGTCATCTCAGCAGTTTATCTTAATGTTTTAAATATGGCTTTTCTCCAAAGTTTACTTAAATTTAAATTTATTTCTTTTGTCAATGCGTTCGGAGGGGTAATAAAACTAGTTTTCGGAATTATTTTGGTAATTTTGGGATATAGAGCTTTTAGCGGACTTTGGTCTATATTTTTTATGATTTTCGGAATGTTTATTGTGGCGTTTTTACCATTAAGAAAATTCCTAAAAACTAAATCTTCAAAAAGTCTTTCTTTTCATGCAAGCGAAATCACATCTTATGCTCTTCCCGTTTTTATTACTGTTTTATTCTTAACTTCATTTGTATCAACAGATGTTGTTTTGGTAAAACATTTTTTTGATTCTCGCTTGGCTGGGTTTTATGCAGGCCTTTCGTTAATGGGAAAAGTCATTTTTTATTTTACAGCTCCGATTCCTGCCGTAATGTTTCCGCTTTTAGTTAAAAGACATGCGACGGGAGTAAATTTTAATAATTTATTCTATCTTGCTCTTCTTTTAGTTATTCTTCCTTCAATTGCAATTACGGCTTTTTATTTTGTTCTCCCAAACTTTGTAATAAATCTATTTTTGGGAGGGAGAGATTATTTGTATGTAGCCCCTTATCTTGGAATTTTCGGGCTTTATCTAACTGTTTTTAGCATGGTTAATGTTTGTGTTAACTTCTTTTTGTCTCTTAACAAAACAAATATTTCATTTCTTGTTGTTTTTGCAGCAATTTTACAAATTGTTCTTATTTATATTTTTCACTCAAGTTTTTATCAGGTTATAGGTGTTTCTCTTTTAGTTCTTGTAATCTTACTTATAGCATTGCTTTTCATTTTCTTTAAAAATTACGGAAATTTCGGAAAACTTAAGGAAACAATATCTCTTTTAAACACCCCCTCCGTTTAAGTTCATAAAGTGCGGTGTTCATAAAGAACATAAAGTATTGTATAATCAGATTAGTGTCTTATATACTTTACGAACTTTATAACATTATAAACATTAAAAACTATAGCATATGGAATTTATAACTCTAGCCAATAAAGATAGTGTTAAATTGATTAAAGATGTTGTTATGCATCCTTATAAAATAAATGAGGATTCGTCCGGAGTTTTGGTAGAAACATTAAGGAGTGATTGGCAGGATATATACGGAACAGGACGTGAATTTTTTATGCAGTATTATTCGGAAACCCCGTCAGGTATGGCAAGAGATGAAGCAGTTTGGCATTATCATCCAGCTATACAAGACGACAGGTTTTCCCTGGTTAAAGGGGAAATTGTTGTTGCAATAGCTGATAGCAGAGAAGACTCCTCAACAAAAGGTCTTTTAAACCTTTTTTATATTAATGCAAGAGAAAACCCTTATATGGTTCTAATTCCAAGAAAAACATTGCATGGTTTTATGGTTGTCTCCAAAGAGCCCGCAATTCTTATTAACTTCCCAACAGCTCTTTATAATCCGCGGGAAGAAGGAAGAATTCCTTATCAAGAAGCGAATATTTTATTTCCTGATGGAACGCCTTTTTCGTGGGATCTTGTTCGAAAAAACCTGCCTCAAGATTTAATCACCAAGACATAAGATGTACGAAGTAAGACTTAAGAAAAGTATCATAAATCATAAATCTTTAATCTCGTAGATACTGAGCGAAGCCGAACGGATTAAATCAACAAAATCATAAATTATGAACATTAAACTGTTGTCGTTAGTTGTTCCTGCCTACAAACAAGAAAAAACAATCGTAAAAGACATTAAAGCTTTGGATAAGGCTTTATCCGTATTTTCTTTTAGACACGAAATAATAGTGGTGGTTGATGGATTTGTAGATAAAACATATGAGAAAGTCAAAAGTCAAAAGTCAAAAGTCAAAAGTTTACGAGTATTGGGGTATGAAAAAAATAAGGGTAAGGGTTTTGCGATTAAATTAGGGGTAGAAAAAGCAATAGGAGACATCATCGGTTTTATAGACGCGGGAATGGATTTGGATCCGTCGGAAATTTCCATCATGCTTGATATTATGGATTGGAATAAAGCAGATATTGTAATCGGAAGTAAGCTCCATCCCGAATCAAAAGTAAAATATCCACCAGCCCGAAAAATTCTTTCATGGGGATATAGGACACTTACGCATTTGCTTTTTGGTTTTAACGTAAGAGATACGCAGGTTGGATTAAAGTTTTTTAAGAAAAAAGTTGCAAAAAATGTTTTTTCTAAAATTATTGTTAAAAAGTTTGCTTTTGACATAGAAGTTTTAGCAGTTGCATATAAGCTGGGTTACACAAAAATTTACGAAGCGCCAATAAAACTTAATTTTAGGGGTGTATCAAGTATTACATCGAAAAGTTTTTGGAAAATAATATTCTGGATGCTTTGGGATACAGCGGCAGTTTTCTACAGACTCAAAATTCTCCGTTACTATGACAAAGACAATAAGCAATAAACGGAATTTCTTGAAGTGGGAAATTGCCCGCCTGCAACGCTTGACGCGTAGCGTCTGCGGGCAGGGATGTTCTCGATCTTGAATTCTTGGAATCAAGATATCAAAGATTCAAGATCAAAGAAGTCGAGAATATCTAACTTCAAATAGTCTTAAGTCTTATATCTAACAAAATGCATATTTTAATTTTAAACTGGCGGGATATTAAAAATCCAAAAAGCGGGGGAGCGGAGATTGTAACTCTGGAGCATGCAAAAGCTTGGGTTAAGAAAGGACACAGTGTTACATGGTTTACATCAAGATTTGAAAAAAGCAAGAAACAAGAAACAATAAGCAATGTAAATATTGTGCGGCGCGGTAATTTCATAACAGTATTCCTTCACGCATTCATATTTTATTTATTTTCAGGTCAGAAATTCAATCTTGTAATAGATGAAATTCACGGGTTGCCTTTTTTTACGCCCTTGTATGTTAGAAAACCAAAAATTGCATTTATTCACGAAGTAGCGGATGAAATATGGGACTATATGTACCCTTTTCCTATAAATTACTTTGGAAAAATTATTGAGCCTTTATATTTTAAGCTTTATAGAAATGTTAAATTTTGGACAGACGCGAATTCAACGATTGATGACTTAGCAAATAAAGGAATTAAAAGAAAAAATTGCATAGCAATTAACTGTCCTGTTTCCAGCAAGCCATTAAAAACACTTCCTAAAAAAGAAAAAGTCCCGACATTTATATTTGTTAGTAGGGTCGTAAAGATGAAGGGTATTGAGGATGTTGTAAGAGCATTTTTTTATATTCTAAGAGAGTTTAAAGATGCAAGGCTTTGGATTGTAGGAGACGGGGAGGAAAAATATGTAGAAGAATTAAAAGAAACAATGAGGTCTTATTCAATTTCGACAAAGGTTAAATTTTTTGGAAGAGTAGACGATAATAAAAAATTAGAGCTTATGCAAAAAGCACATTTACTTCTTCACGCATCAATAAAAGAAGGCTGGGGACTTGTTGTAATAGAGGCGGCAAGCCAGGGGACTCCTTCGGTAGTTTATAATGTTGCGGGTCTTAGAGATTCTGTAAAAAATGAAAAAACAGGAATAGTTTTGGAAGAAAATAATGCTAAAGAAATGGCAAGAGAAGTAGCCGCTCTTATAAAAAACAAGAAAAAATATCAAAGTTTTCAGAAAAACGGAATTTTATGGGTAAAAAATTTAACTTGGGAAAAAGCGACAAAGGAAAGTTTTGAATTGATTAAAAATACCGTCAAATAATTTATCTATAAATAAAGTATAATTAATCACATGGTAGTTCCTCTTGTTGATTTAGATGCGCAATATAAAGAGATAAAAACTGAAATTGATGCTGCTATAGCAAGGGTTATTGCTAGCTCAAAATTCATAAATGGAGAAGATGTAGTAAAATTTGAAGAAGAATTCGCTAACTACATAGGAAATACATATTGTATAGGAGTTAATTCAGGGACCGATGCTTTAATTTTAGGCGTAAGAGCATTGGAATTAGGCCAAGGAGATGAAGTTATTATTCCCGCGAATACATATATGTCAGGAGCTCTTGCGGTATCTGAAAATGGAGCAAAACCCGTATTTGCAGACATAGACGAAGAAGATTTTGGCATAAATCTTAAAGATTTAACAAATAAAATTAATAACAGAACTAAGGCGGTTATAATTACGCACCTGAATGGCCAACCGGATAAAATAGATGAGATAAAAAATATTCTCAAAAAATCCGGAAGAAAAATTTATCTCATTGAAGATGCTTGTCAGGCGCACGGAGCTTTCTATAAGGATAAAAGGATAGGAAGCTTTGGTGTTTTTTCCGCTTTCTCTTTTTACCCGGGAAAAAATTTGGGTGCTTTTGGAGACGCAGGAGCAATAACAACAAACGACAAAAAACTCGCTAAAAAATATAAACTTCTTAGGGAGTATGGACAATCTAAGAAATACTTTCACGATGTTATAGGAATAAATTCGAGATTGGATACAATTCAAGCAGCTGTCTTGAGAGTAAAACTATCACATTTAGACAATTGGAATACGAAAAGGAAAGAAATAGCTTCTCAATATGATAAATTTTTCGAAAAACATTTAGTTTTTATAAAAATCCCAAAACATTTTAAAGACAGAGAGAGTGTATACCACCTTTATGTGATAAGGGTTCAACAAAGAGATAAATTGCTTAAGCACTTAACAAAAAATAATATACAAACTTTAATACATTATCCCATTCCGCTCCATTTGCAAAAAGCGTATAGGTATTTAGGTTGTTCAGAGGGAGATTTGCCGATTGCCGAAAGAGTTTCTTCGGAAATTCTATCCCTTCCTATATATCCACAGCTTAGCAAAGAAAAACACGATTATATTCTTGAGAAGATTACGGAGTTTTACGAATAGTTCTTGATAAATTATAAAGCTACTGGTAATATACAAAAACCTATTTATGAAATACGTTAAAAAAATTAAACCATTCCATATAGATGAGCGTGGTGAAATGAGTCATCTTTTAGAGGGTAAAACCCCTGTAACAAGTGTTCTTCTTATTACCTCCAAAAAAGGCGCTATTAGAGCTAATCATTATCATAAAAAAGACACCCATTATGCCTACATGCTTAAAGGTAAAATGGAATACGCTTATCAAGATTTAAAGTCAAAAAACAAGAAAAAACAGTCTGTAATTGTTGAAAAAGGAGATGTTGTTTGTACTCCTCCAATGACAATTCATGCAATGAGATTTCTTGAGGATTCGGTTTTTTTAGCTCTTACAACAGAAGAGCGAGATCAAAAAAAATATGAAAAAGATACTGTCCGCATAAAACTAATAGACTAATTGAAGATATGGTTATCAAAAAAATTATAGAATGCAGGGTTTGTAAGAATAAAAATTTATCACAAGTTTTATCTTTTGGTCCCACTCCGTTAGCGAATGCTTTTTTGTCATATAAAGAAATAGATAGTCCTGAATATTATTACCCTCTCGATGTTTATTTTTGTGAAAATTGCAGTTTTTTGCAGTTAGGACACGTAATTTCCCCAATTGTTTTATTTGGAAATTATGTATATGTTTCTTCTACATCTCCTGTATTTGTAAACCATTTTAAGAAGTTTGCAGATGAAGTTTTTCCAAGATTTTTATTGAACAAAAAATCACTTGTTATTGATATTGGGAGCAACGACGGAATACTTCTTAAACCTTTTAAATCTCTTGGCACAAGAGTTTTAGGAATAGAGCCCGCTTCGCATATTGCAAAAATTGCTGAGAAAGAGGAAATAGAAACCGTATCGGAATTTTTTAGTGTAAAACTTGCTAGAAAAATTGTGAAAAATACAGGAAGAGCAAAAGTTGTAACAGCAACAAATGTTTTTGCGCATATTGATGATTTGGATGAGGTAATTAACGGAGTCAAGATTTTATTGGAAGATGACGGTGTATTTATAATAGAAGCACCGTATCTTATTGATTTTCTTGAAAAAAGATATTTTGATTTGGTTTATCACGAACATCTTTCTTATTGGTCAATTAAATCCCTTGTTAAACTTTTTAACAGATTAGATATGACAGTATTTGATGTGCAAAAAGTTGATGTTCATGGTGGGTCAATTAGAGTTTTCATAAAAAAAGACAAGTCTTTCCACAAGGTTAGAAAAAGCGTGAAAACTTTCCTTAGTCTTGAAAAAAAAGCTAAACTTGATAAAAAACAGACATACTTAAATTTTGCCAATTTAATTCTTGAAAACAGAGTAAAACTTATGGATTTGCTTACGAAACTTAAACTTAAAAATAAAAAAATTGTCGGCTATGGAGCTCCTGCAAAGGGTAATACGCTATTAAACTACTTTAAAATAGGAATCGATATGCTAGATTATATAGTTGATGATAGTCCGTTTAAGCAGGGGCTGTATACTCCCGGAACACACATTCCCGTTGTATCATCAAATAAGCTTAAAGAGGAAAACCCAGACTATATCTTAATTCTTGCATGGAATTTTGCCAAATCTATAATGCATAAGTATTCTTGGTTTGAAAAAAATGGCGGTAGATTTATTATTCCTGCCCCAACACCTAAAATTAAATAAAATTATGAATAACAAAGTTGAAAATATTATTGAGCAAGACATAAAAGAAATTTCAGATTCATTAGGTAAATTAGCATACAAATTGGAAGGAAAGATAATAGTTATTACGGGAGGATCAGGTTTTTTGGGTAGATATATACTCGGTACTTTAATATATCTTAATAAGTTTGTGTTGGGAAAGCCTTGTGTAATTATATCAATAGATAACAATATTACTTCATCCGGTTCCAAGATTTCAGGAAGCGAGAAATATGTAAAGTATATAAATCGTGATGTAACAAAGTCACTAAATTTACCGGGGAAGATAGATTATATAATGCATGCTGCGGGGATTGCGTCACCTATCTACTATCAAAAATATCAGCTGGAAACGATAGATGTGGCAGTTGGGGGCACAAGAAATATGCTTGAGCTCGCAAGAAAGAAAAAAATTAAAAGTTTTTTATTTTTCAGCTCAAGTGAAATTTATGGTGATCCAACTCCGGATGCTATTCCTACGAAGGAAACATATAACGGCAATGTTTCATCAATTGGCCCCAGGTCTTGTTATGACGAATCTAAAAGATTAGGAGAAACTCTATGCATGACATATTATTCTGTTTATAAAACTCCTGTTAAGATGGTTAGGCCTTTTAATGTATACGGGCCAGGGCTTCGTTCAAATGACTATAGAGTTATTCCAACATTTATTTTTAATGGTATTAGAGGAAAAATTATTCCTGTTCATGCAAATGGAAAACAAACTAGAACGTTT
>CAYIOB010000038.1:0-7882 GCA_964364925.1 uncultured Gammaproteobacteria bacterium | reverse complement strand
TTTATTATGATGATTTTTGTTATTCCCCAGCTTACGGTTCTATACCAAAATCTTAATGTTCCCCTTCCTCTCCCAACACAAATAGTAATAGGATTTTCTGATTTTATTCAAACTTTTTGGCCAATCATGTTAATACTGTTTGTGGGAGGGGTAGTCTTATTTAGACGTTGGCACAAAACAATTGAGGGACAACTTATAACAGATAGTTTAATTTTAAAACTTCCGGTTTTTGGAAAACTTATAAGACAGACAATACTTGCCGAATTCTCAAGAACCTTTGGTCTTTTGGTGGGAACAGGAACTCTGGTTGTTGATGCCCTGCTGCAAACTGCCGATACGGCCGGAAACATACATTATAGAAATGCGATTAAAGACGTTTCCAAGCAGGTAGAAAAAGGCGTTACGATAGGAGACGCAATGTCTGTTTATCCCCTTTTTCCGTCAATCCTTATCCAGCTTGTAAAAATCGGAGAGCAAACCGGAAAAGTGGATGAATCCTTGGCAAAAGCCTCGGAATATTTCGAAAGAGATGTCGACCAAACAGTTAAAACTCTAACAACGGCAATGGAGCCTTTTATTATGGTTGTTTTGGGCATTGGCGTTGCTTTTTTAATAATTTCCGTTATTACGCCGATTTACAGTTTGATATCGTCAATACAGTAAAATTTAGCTTCAGATTGGTACTTGACAAGGAATTTGCTATATGTTTAAACTTAATATGTACATGAGAAAGTTAATTGAAAGATTAAAGAAATTATTAGGATTATCAAAAAAGACCGCAGGCTTTACCCTCATCGAACTTCTGGTTGTTATCGGAATCCTCGGCGTTTTGGCAGCAGCACTTGTTGCAACAATCGACCCTTTTGAACAGCTTAAAAAAGCGCAGGATGCAAACACAAAAAACGCTTTAGTTGAGTATCTTAATGCTAACGTAAGGTATTACACAACGCGTAATACCTTTCCATGGGATAGTGTTGCTAATGGCGGAGCAGCATGTAACGGAGCCGCAGCTCCAAGCGCAGCAACCAATCCGAATGTTTCTCTAAACGATTCCCCTCTTAATACCTGTACGACAGCACTTGTTAATGAAAAAGAATTAAAATCCGGCTTTCAAACTGCAACAACTATCTTAAAGGAAATATTTGTTACCTACGATCTGGCTGCCAATACTCTTACAGGCTGTTATAGGCCGCAATCGACATCTCAGAGAAAATCTTTAGCTACTATATATAATAAAGACGGATCAGCAGTTGCCAGTCCTCAAACAGCTTGTGAAGGAAATGGCGGGACAACTCAATGTTTCTGGTGCACAAAATAAACCTCATTCTTTCCTCTGATTTGTTATACTAATAAAAATGATTTTTTTATTTATATTCCTAATAGGAATTTTTATTGGCTCCTTTTTAAATGTAGTTATCGACAGATTGCCTCGTAAAGAGGCAATTGTAAAAGGAAGATCACATTGCGAGTTCTGCAAAAAAGAATTAGCTTGGTATGATTTAATTCCCCTGCTCTCTTTTTTAATGCTAAAAGGAAAATGCCGATACTGCTCTTCCAGGCTTCCACTTTATTATCCAATTATAGAAATGTCTACGGGAATATTATTTGTTTTTACCTATTTTTTTGTAATTTCTAATTCTCAATTTCCTGCCCGCATTGCTATGCAAAGCGTTGCAGGCGGGTCAATTTTCAATTCATCAATCTTTAATCCTCAATCTTTAATCAGCTTGGCTTATTACCTATTCATTGTGTCTTCCTTTATCGTTGTTTTCTTCTCAGACCTGAAGTACGGCATCATCCCTGATAAGGTAGTCTTCCCAGCGGTTTTTATTTCGTTTTTATACTTGATACTAAATACAAAATACTTAATACTGAGTAATCTTGCTTCCGCTATCGGGGCATGCGCTTTCTTTCTTATACTATTCTTAATTACAAAAGGCAAAGGTATGGGTTTTGGAGACGTAAAACTGTCGTTTTTGCTTGGGCTCATAGTGGGTTTTCCGAAGATTATTTTAGCTTTGTATTTAGCTTTCTTGACAGGAGCAATCTTGGGTATCATACTAATTATATGGCGAAAAAAAAGGTCTATAAAGGACACAATTCCTTTTGGCCCCTTTTTAATATTAGGGACAATTTTAGCCCTTTTTTATGGAGATTTATTAATTCCAAAAATAATAATTTTTTTGGGTTTACCCTAATAGAATTAGTAGTTGTAATTATTATATTGTCTGTGCTTATCACCTTTCTAATAGTGACTATTAATCCGATAAGGCAGATTCAGAAAGCAAAAAATGCACAGCGTCAGCATGATATATCTCAAATAATAAACGCGCTTGACACTTACTATAGCGATAAAAATTGTTATCCGATTTCGTTAACAATGGGAGCACAGTTTAGCAGCGGTTCAATAATATATATGCGGAAAGTTCCTCAAGATCCGGATTTTTCAAATGGCTCTAATCCATCATATCTTTACCAAACAGATACAACTCAATGTCCCCAATGGAATGTGCTATTTGCTAAATTATCTTCAGCTCAAGACGTACAAACCTCTTGTCCTTTGACCCAGCTGTCTGACTGTTTGCCGGTAAATTATCAAAGTTTAGGCTACAACTATTGCAGATTATCGGGAAAAGTAGATTGCGCTTACATATCCGCAAATCCATTGCCGGCTCCTTTATTTGCAACGCCGACTTCAACACCCGTTCCAACGCCAACTCCTCCTGTCCCTACTCCTACAGGAAGCGGAGTTCCCCTACCAACACCAACTCCTGTTCCTACCTCAACTTACAGTCAGACAATTCTTAATACCACCGGTCTTGTTTCCCACTGGAGACTCGGCGAAGCCAGCGGCAATCCGCAGGACTCCAAGGGCACTAACCACGTCACGGTCGTCGGCGGAACCCCCACATACGGGCAGACGGGAGCCATCGTCGGGGACTCCAATAAAGCAATCGACTTCAACGCTTCGGCCGACTTCTTCACTGTCCCCGACTCCGCATCTCTCGACCTTGGCAATGGCCCGTTCTCTATAGAGGTCTGGGCTCGCCGCGATACCGACACAGGAACCTGGGCGGGCGCCGTCAACAAGGGCACTAACGCTTACGCCGTCGCCTTGACGAATACCGACGACAAGTGGGAACTAGGGATGGCCGGGGTTACCGTCCTCGCCAAGGAGTCGGGCACCACTCCCGCCAACGGTACGTGGCACCACTTTGTCGTTACCCGTACGAACTCGACGACGATGAAAGTCTACAAAGACGGGGTTGACGTTACGACGTTGATGGATACGAGCAGGACGCTCCAGAACACCGCGAGCGTGCTGGAAATCGGCCGCGAAGGAACAACAGCGCGACTGGGCGGGGCGCTCGATGAACTAGCCATCTATAATGTTGTCCTATCAGCCGCAACTGTGCTTGATCATTATAATAAAGGTGTAGCCCCCTCAACGCCTACCCCAACTCCAACGGCAGCTCCAACGCCTACGCCTGTTCCAACGCCAACCCCCTCTCCTGTCCCCACTCCTACTGCTTGCCCAACCTACTATGCATGTACGGGAACGCCGGCTGTTTGCAACATCTTAGGTTCTGATCCCGGAAATCAGTGTCAAATACATGGAGGGAGTACCGCCTGTGTTTGCAGTTCAAATTGCGCCGGATTGCCTTGCCAATTTTAATGAAAAAATATTTTAAAAACAAAAAAAATAATTCAGGGTTTACATTAATTGAACTAATTGTCGTAATAGGCATATTGTCCATTTTGGCTGCGGGCTCAATAGTTGCTCTTAATCCTATTGCTCAATTTCAAAAGGCAAATGATTCAAGAAGAAAATCGGATTTATCCCAGGTGCAAAAGACCTTAGAAGCCTATTACCAAGATAATGGTAAATATCCATTGTCTTCCGTAAGCTCACCGCTTTACAGAATAACTGTTCCGCCCGGCTCAACAGTTATAGATTGGGGGAAATCGTGGCAGCCATACATGAATCTTTTGCCTAAAGACCCGACAGCTTCTAAAAATTACGTTTACTACTCTACTGGACAATCTTATTATCTTTATGCTAGTCTGGATAGAGGTAGCAATGACCCACAGGCGTGTAACGGTGGGACCTGTTCCAGTCTAACAACAAACAGCATCCCTCTTAACGCTTGCGGAGGAACTTGTAATTTTGGAGTATCTACTCCGAATGTCACACCATAGGCGAGAATGATTAATGAATAAAGAATTAAGGATTAATGAATAAAGAAATTATAAAAAATCATAAATCGTCAATCATAAATCATAGATCTCCCAAGGGATTTACCCAGCACCACTTTTGGTGCAAAACTAATTAGTTCAGAAGAAATATGTTTAATATTATGAAAAATTTCATTAACAAAGTAAAAAAAGATGGTGCTGGGTTTACTTTAATAGAGCTTCTTATAGTTGTTGCTATTATTGGTGTTTTGGCAACTCTTCTTATGGCCAATTTTATAGGCGTAAGGCAAAGAGCAAGGGATGCGCAGAGAAAATCGGATTTAAGGCAAATACAATCTGCCTTGGAGATTTACAGAGCAGACAATAGCAGTTACGCGCTTTCGTTACCAAGCTGCGGTTTGCCTTTTGTATATAACGGAACAACGTATATGCAGAAGGTTCCATGCGATGCTTTAGGAGGAAGTTATGCTTTTTCCTCCGCAGGTACCACGTATTTGATAACTGCTTGTTTGGAAAACACAAATGATAGCCAAAAAGATACGGCAAACGTGCCACCGTGTAATGGTACGACCAATTGGTCGTATACCGTACAAAACCCGTAAACTATAATTGTTATATTGTTAAATTGCTATGAAAACTAAGTTCAATAATTCAGCCCGCCAGCCGGCCCGCTTCGACGCGAGGCGAGCGAGGCAGGCAATTCAGCAATTCAGCAATAAAGGCTTTACGCTCCTGGAGTTAATAATAGTTTTTTCTGTTATCTCAATTTTATCTACAATCGGCATAGCATCATTTGTTAATTACAGCAGAGCTCAGTCGTTTCAAACTGCATCTGCAAGCTTAGCCTCAACTTTAAGCTTGGCGAAATCCCACGCGAATTCACAGGTAAAGCCAAGCCAATGCGCGAATGAGGCGCTTAGCGGATACAGGGTAGACATTCTTTCAAACACGACATATAGCTTAAGCGCCGTTTGCCTGGGAACTTATTTGATTCAAACAACAACTCTGCCGGATAATGGAAATATTAAATTCAACTTTGCTTCCGGACAAACAACCACTACTTCTATTTTTTTTCCGATAATTACCAGCGGCGTTTATGGTGCGGGAAATATAGTCCTGACAGGGCATGGTCAAGCAAAAACAATAACAGTTAATCCGCAAGGCATTATAACCTTAGGGAAAACGAATATCGTAATTACTCCTACTCCTACTCCTACACCAACCATCTCTACCCCCACCCCTACAGGAAGCGGAGTTCCCCTACCAACACCAACTCCTGTTCCTACCTCAACTTACAGTCAGACAATTCTTAATACCACCGGTCTTGTTTCCCACTGGAGACTCGGCGAAGCCAGCGGCAATCCGCAGGACTCCAAGGGCACTAACCACGTCACGGTCGTCGGCGGAACCCCCACATACGGGCAGACGGGAGCCATCGTCGGGGACTCCAACACGGCAATTACGTTTGATGGTTCGACCGAGTATTTCACCGTTCCCGACGCGGCCTCGCTTGACCTCGGAGACGGGCCGTTCACGCTTGAAGCGTGGACCTTACGGACCGGGGTTGATACAGCACAACATCAAATCATTTCTAAGGGTACCAACGCCTACGACTGGTCAATCGACAACAACCGAAACCGCTTCGCTAAAGGCAATGTCGCCGAGATTGTCCAAGGCAATACGAGCCTTGCCGCAAATGTATGGCATCACCTGGTTATCACAAAGAATGGCTCAACGACTAAGCTTTACGTAGACGGCGTCGATAATACCGGAACTGTCACGAACGCGACGTTGTCCAATACGGCCGACGCCCTCACTTTGGGCAAATTTGGAAGCGGCCTGTTCTTTAACGGCCGTCTTGATGAGGTCGCTATCTACAACACCGTTTTATCAGGGGCAATCGTGCTTGATCATTACAACCGAGGCGTAGCACCCCCCTCAACCCCTACCCCTACTCCTGTTTCGGGTCTTAAAACCGTCACGGTCTCATCAATTGCCGCTTTAAAAACAAACTTAGCCGACAATACAGTTGATGAGATTGTTGTAACAAACGGGACATATACAGTACAGGGAGCTACATCACAACAAGCAAATTCACTTTATATAGGGGCATCGTATGCAAGTAGAACAAGACCTATCACTGTAAGAGCCGAAACTCAGGGTGGAGTTACTTTTAGTGGTGGAAACATGACCTATTTCAACGCTTTAAATTTTGTTGGTGGAGCTCATGATCAAACATGGGATGGGTTTAAATTTGCAGATGGCTATGCAACAGACACAGGTGTTGTTATTTTTGGTGGTCCTAATAGGGATAATTTAACCGTTGGGCCGCACCATATTACGTTACGTAATATTATCTTTACTAACACTCTCCATGGATATGCCTATGATCCTACTAGATCAAATGTAAATGATCACGCTATTTATTTCTCTGATTCTTATGGTGGAACGCACGATATTCTATTTGAGAATGTTACAGTACAGGGAGCAACTACAAATCCAATTCATACTGCATTCCATTTCTATACACATGGATTTGGTATCACAGGAGTTTATGGAGCATATAATGTAGTAATGAGAAACTTTAATATTTCTGGTGTAAATGATGGGGTTATATTTTGGGATGATCTTTCTCATGATATTAGGTTTGAAGATAGCACAATTACAAATTCACGCTTTTTTGCAATTAGATATGAAGAAGGTTTAACCACTTCTAATATTGTCTTGAAAAATATTACTTCAATAGGAAGCGGACAAAAAGGGTTTTATAGTTCTCAGGGAACAAATCCGCCCGGAGTGACTTTCATCGATACCAATCTTAATTAATGCGCGGACTCATCTTTATTGACATAATTATTCATCTTTATCATACTTAATCTATGCACATAAAAGAAAGATTAGGTTTATCTTTAGGGTTTACCCTTCTTGAGCTGATTATTGTTTTTACGGTAATTGCAATTCTTTCGACAACAGGCATCGCATCATTTGTTAACTACAGCAGAGCTCAATCACTTCAAAGTGCTGCTGTAAAGCTAGCGTCAACTTTAAACTTAGCCAAATCCAGCGCGAGTTCTCAGGTAAAACCGAGTCAGTGTTCAGGGTCCCTTAACGGGTATCAGATAGATATTCTTTCAACCACGACATATAGCTTAAGCGTTTTTTGTCCGGAAGTTCATTTGATTCAAACGACAACTCTGCCGGATAATGGAAATATTAAATTTAACCTTGACTTAGGACAAACAACCACTATTTCTGTTTTCTTTCCGATAATTACCAGCGGCGTTTATGGAGCGGGAAATATAGTCCTGACAGGGCACAGTCAAGCAAAAACAATAAAAATAGACAATGAGGGAAATATTAAATAATATGACAGAAAAAGGCCAAACATTAATAGAAACTTTAGTTGCTCTGGGAGCCGCGGTTCTTGTTTTATCCGCCATAGCGGTGGCTGTTATTTCGGCTCTTAATAACACTCAATATACAAAAAATCAGAATCAGGCGACTCAATACGCTCAGCAAGGGATAGAAACTATGCGCCAAGTAAGCCAGTCCGGCTGGGGATCATTTTCTGCATATAATGCCCGTAGGTATTGTCTTGCCGAGGGTGATACGGCTCCCTGTCCTCTTGGCGCTCCAACAGGTTCCTGCAGTCAAAGTTCGCAAACATCTTGCGGACAAAACTTCG
>CAYIOB010000037.1:0-7901 GCA_964364925.1 uncultured Gammaproteobacteria bacterium | reverse complement strand
TATAAATTCAGAAGCATTGAACAAAACGCCCACGAGATTTTAAGAGATAATCCAAAATTTGCAAAACTCTACGAAAGATATAAAAAAGGCAGCTATAAATTAAAAGACGACCCAAGAATTACAAAAGTAGGGCATTTTATCAGAAAGCATTCTCTGGATGAAGTGCCACAATTATTTAATATTTTAAAAGGTGAAATGAGTTTGGTTGGTCCAAGAGCGTATTACCCGGATGAACTAAGAGGACAGCAAAAGCAGTATCCTAAAACCCGGGACTGGGTAAAAATTGTTCTTTCCGTAAGGCCGGGATTAACCGGTTATTGGCAGGTTTCAGGAAGAAGCGAGATAAACTTTGATAAACGCATAGAGATGGACGCTCAATATGTAAGGAAAAGATCAATTCTTTATGATATTTGGATTATTCTTAAAACTCCTTGGGCAATGATTTCGGGCAAGGGCGCGTTATAATTTTTTCTAAAACTCATCGTTGATAATCTTAAATTTGATCTGGGAGATTTGCCAACGCTAAGAAAATGCAAGAGCTTTAATTCTCGGAGTTATTTCCTGCTGTTACTTCATCATAAACTTGTATTAGCTGATCATTTGTTTCTATATGACTTAGAACAGATTTAACTCTTTCTTCAGTTATGTTAAGAGCGGCGGCTGTTTTTTTAAAAGATCCGTATAATGCCCAAGTTGCATAAATAAGAAGTGCCATTTTATCTTCTAGCCTTATCTGCTGTTGCCTATCTAAGTTCGCTCTAATTCTCTTAATGCTTGGAGGAAGCTCTGCTTTATCCAATTGAGATTCCAAGGATGGCTCAATTGAATAATACTTAATAACACCTTTTAATTGAGAAACAACAGGATATAGTTTCTGCATAAGTCTTATATGGTTAATAATCGTGCTCCGTACTAATCCTAACACCCCAGAAAGTTCTCTAATTGAAATTCCATTATTCTTTTTTACCATCGTAATGATATTTGCAAAATCGGTTGCACCTTCCTCAATTCTTTTTGAAGTAGAATAAGGGTAATAGAGTTCTGCAGAATTTCTTGCATAAGATTGAAGATCTGCTAAAATCGTAGGAACAAACTGCAGTCGCATTATATCTGCTTCAGGCTTATCCTCAACTAGAGCCACCATCGGTTTTAAAAATTCATCGACAACAATTAATCCTTCTGAAGTTATTACTGCATTTGAATACTTTTCTCCTCCCTTAAACTCTGTTCTTCGTAAATATCCTGTTCGTGCAAGATCGCTTAATACTTTTTGAATGAAATTCTTTAGTGCATGTTTTGAATTCCATCTGCTTAGCTCTGCTTCACTTAGAGCGTCTTCTATCTGATTACCAGAAAAAGGGATTCCGGTCATCGACAATGTTTGACATATTGCTATTATGTTGTCTATTGATGGCCTGGTTCTGTTAGAAGATGGAGGTTCTACTCCTGAATTAATTGCATAAGTTACGATTCCTCTTTTACTCCTAGAAACCGAAGCATATTCTATCAATCCATTACTAGCTAAGCTTTCTAAAGCAGCACTTGCTACGCTTGGGGTAAAACCTAGTTCTTCAATGATATCTTGCCTTCTTAAGGGTAACTGTCTTTGCGAAAGCAATAAGAGAATACTGGCTCTCACAAATGGAGCCCTAACTCTATCTTTTGAAGGAGATGCTGTTTTTCCCAATATCTTTCTCAAACTAACTTGATGACGATTTTCAAAATCCAAAGCCAGAACAGCTACCGGCACACCATATCTTTCTCCTTCTTCGGTTCTGGTAAGATAAGTTTCTTGTTGCATGTCGCCATGTTGATTTGCAACAGTCCCTTCTGCTACTAAACCAGCGGGAACAAGAGTTCTGTCCATATAGCTCCACGCTGCAATAGTGCCTAAGTGTTCCATTGGTGTTCCTGAGACTGCATCTGAAAACCCTCTTGCTAAATCTTTCCGACTAATACCTTCTATTGCGGGAATCGACAAAAACGCAATTGCCTTAGTGGTTCCGTTAAACGAACTAAGTAAGACGCTTAACCTGTCTGTAGGATTTGTAGGAAATTCCGCTGACCTAATTTTTTCTCTTGAGGCATCAATATCTCTTTCAAGCATATTTGGGATTATATTTATTTGAAGGCTGTTAATCAACTATGAGTTAGGAAATTGGAATTTTAAAAACCCCTTGGGCAATGATTTCGGGCAAGGGCGCTTTGTAAATTTCTAATTTTTAATTCTTAATTTCTAATCAATTTAACAATATCTATTTTCCTAAATCCTAAGTCTTAAATCTCTGGCACTGTTGACAGTAGTTGTTATTTCCAGGTATGATTAATGTTATGGAAGGATTTGAAAAAATAAATTTAGAACAACCCGTCGGTTTATCAAAAGATGTGCCTAAAACTTCAATAAATACAATGTCTTCAAGCGTGCCAAATAATAAAAAGAGATTCAATTTTAAAAATCACAAAAAAATATTAATTGCTTTATTTGTAGTTTTATTTTTGTTTGCGTTTACAATCTTCGCAGTTGTTTTACCTGCTCAAAGAACCTACAGTTCGGCTCAGAAAACATACGCGCAGGTACAGGTTACGATAAATGCGATAAAAAAACAGGATATTGCTTTAGCCTCAACAGAGCTTGATAAAACCAGAGCCGATTTAACTAAAACCCAGAATAATCTTAACTCAATGTCGTATCTGCGTTTTGTCCCTATTGCTAATGGATATTATTCGGACGCAAGTCATTTAATAAAGGCAGGATTTTATTCCCTTGACGGGGCAAGGGTTTTGGTGGATTCGATTGTGCCTTATGTAGATGTTCTCGGTCTTAAAGGTAAAGGTAGTTTTGTAGGCGGAACAGCTTCTCAGAGAATAGAAACCGCAGTTAAGACCATGGGTAAAATTACGCCAAGGATAGACGATATATCAAATTACGTAGTTCTTGCACAAACGGAAATCGACGCGGTTGAACCAAATCACTACCCGAATATTTGGTTGGGAAGTAAAGTTCGAAGCGGTCTGGAAAAGCTTAAGAAACTTACAGACGAAGGTTCGGCTTTTATTTCTGACGCAAAACCTCTGATAAAGATTTTACCTAGCCTTTTGGGAGAGCCAAATGAAAAAAAATACTTGATTTTGTTCCAAAACGATAAAGAATTAAGGCCAACCGGAGGATTTTTAACGGCGTACTCAATTTTTAGATTAGAGCGCGGAATAATTCATGTTGACAGATCAAGCGATATATACGAACTTGATGCGACAGTTCCAAGTAAACCTACCGCTCCAAAACCAATTCTGCAATATCTTCCAAAAGTTCCCCTGTTCAATTTAAGGGATACTAATCTTTCTCCCGATTTTATTGTTTCCATGGAAACCTTTAATAAAATGTATAAAACTGCAGGCGGTTATACAAAAGTAGACGGAATCATTGCGGTTGATACCCAAGCTCTGGTTGCCGCAATGAATATTCTAGGCGATATACAGGTAGACGGAGCTACTTATTCGACGAAAAATGATCCCAGGTGTAATTGTCCGCAAGTAATTTATGCTCTTGAGGCATATGCGGACCAGCCGCTTCAGATTATTAAACAAAACCGCAAAGACATAATAGGGAATTTGATGTACGCAATTATGAATAAAGCTTTTTCCTCATCTCCAAAGCTTTACTGGGGGCCTTTGTTTCAGACAATGTTAACCCAGACCTCTCAAAAACATATACTTTTCTATATGTTTAATAAAGATGCGCAGTCAGGTCTTGAGGCTCTTAACGCTTCCGGAAGGATACTTCCATTTGATGGAGATTATCTGCATATTAATGAGGCTAATTTCGGCGGGGCAAAATCGAATTTATTCGTAACCAAAACTGTTACGCAAAACTATGATGTAAAAAATGACGGAGGCATTACAAAAACCGTGACAATTAATTACAAAAATCCTTTTCCTCCTTCTGACTGCAATTTGGAAAGAGGGAATCTTTGTCTAAATGCGGTTTTAAGAAACTGGTTCAGGATTTATGTTCCTAAAGGAAGTCAGCTTGTGACAAGCCAAGGTTCGGAAGTAAAACTAACTTCGTATGAGGAGTTAGGTAAGACTGTTTTTGAAGGTTTCCTTACCGTAAGACCGCAAGGCGTTGCCAAGTTTACGATTACCTACACTCTTCCTTTCAAAACGGCAGCAGGCTCTTTGTTGCCGGTTCTTATTCAAAAACAGCCCGGAACAGGTGAATTTGATTACATAATTCAAATTAATGGTAAGCAGAAAGACGCGTTTCCTCTTTCGACAGATAAAACTTTAAAACTGAAACTATAGTTATGAGGTCTTATAAAACAGAAGGAATTGTTATAAAACGCCGTAATTTCGGCGAAGCAGACAGGTTTTTAACTGTTTTTTCTAAAAAACACGGAAAAATACAAATAAAAGCAGTCGGGGTTAGAAAAATTAACAGCCGCAGGTCTCCCCATATTGAGCTTCTAAATCACTCATTATTTAATCTGTACAAAGGCCGCGGAATGCCTCTTCTGACAGAAGTCGAGAATTTTGAAAATTTCTCGGAAATCAAAGAAAATTTAGCTAAAGTAGGCTTTGCGTATCATATTTGTGAATTAGTTGACGGATTGTGTGCGGAAAATCAGGAAAACGAAGAGATTTTTCATCTTTTACTAAGAACACTTAACCGTTTATCTTTTGAAACCGATATCGCTCTCGTAATTCATGAATTTGAAATAGATCTTCTGACAAAATTGGGTTTTTATAAACCCTCCAATCTTTCTTTAGCTTTAGATACTTCTTCGTTTATATAGCAAATTTTAGAAAGAAAACTTAAAACCAAACAAATGCTCTCTTCGTTTACTTAAATACTTCTTTTTGCTATCATAAGCTTATGAAAGACAATAAAATGGAAAAAATCGTGGCCCTTTGTAAAAGAAGGGCCGCCTTTGGCGAGCCTCGCCTTTTTATTATTCAACATGAATCAAGAAGATAATAAGTTAAACTTAATGGAGAAAATTACATCCTTATGTAAGAGGCGGGGATTTATTTACCCCGGAAGTGAAATTTATGGAGGATTAACCGGTACCTGGGATTACGGGCCCTTAGGAACCCTTCTTAAAAAAAATATTAAGGATGAATGGTGGAAGTCTACGGTTCAGCTTCGTGATGATGTTGTAGGAGTCGATGCCGCCATTATGATGAACCCGACGGTTTGGCAAAAGTCAGGTCATTTAGCGGCTTTTACAGATCCCCTTGTCGAATGTAAGGCTTGCCATCAAAGATTTAGGGCGGATAAAGAGGATGAAATAAAAGCTCATGAAAAAAATCATAAAGAAAAAGTTCAATGGACAACTCCTCAAAAATTTAACTTATTAGTCAAGGCATATCTAGGAATAATAGAAGATAAGCAATCCGAAATATTTTTAAGGGGAGAAATTACCCAAGGCGCTCTTGTAAATTTTGAAAATGTTGTTTCTTCAACCAGGGTTAAAATACCTTTTGGAATTGCCCAAATCGGAAAAGCTTTTAGAAACGAAATAACTCCTGGCAATTTTACGTTTAGAAGTCGTGAATTTGAACAAATGGAGCTTGAATTTTTTATAAAACCCATTGAGGCAGAAGGAGATAATTGGTTTGAGTATTGGAAAAACGAACGAATGAACTGGTACCAAGCTTTGGGAATAAAAAAAGAAAATTTAAGGCTTAGGAAGCACGAAGACAAAGAAAGAGCGCACTATGCAAAATTTGCAGAAGATATTGAATATAATGCTCCTTTTGGCTGGAGTGAATTTGAGGGAATTCATCACAGGGGTGATTTTGACTTGTCGAATCATAACTTATCGTATATTGATGAGAATGGCGGAAAATATATTCCCTGGGTTATAGAAACTTCAGGCGGGGTAGACAGAAGTCTTCTTTTTTTCCTGCTTGATGCGTACGCAGAAGACGGGGAAAGAGTCGTATTGAAGCTTCATCCAAAACTTGCTCCATATAAGGTGGCTGTTTTTCCGCTTCTGGCAAATAAAGAAGATTTAGTATCGGAAGCACGAAAAATCTACAAAACTTTACAACAAGATATGATGGTTGCCTGGGATGACAGAGGAAATATAGGAAAGCGCTATTTTGCGCAGGATGAAGCAGGAACACCATTTTGCGTAACCGTTGATTTTCAAACATTAGAGGATAAAACTGTTACGGTCCGGGACCGCGACAGCGCAAAACAGGAGAGAGTCGCAATAGATAAGCTCTCTGAATACCTCCAAAATAAATTAAAATAGGTTCTACCACAATTCCCTCTAGGGCGGGCAGACATCCTGCGGAACCGAAGATCTTTCTAGGGTTATTTAATGCTGGTCTGGTCTCCTGAGAATGACGCGTTGTCTTTCTTTTTTTGCAAGAGCTTCAGGAAGAGGAATTCTTCTTCCCAAAAAAACAATTGTTCTTCTTCGTGCAAGAGGACGTATTTCTTCTCCCTCGTAGTAGTTTGTATATCGGAAAACAACCTGATCGCTTAAATTACCTTGCTTAACCACTGCCTCTCTCCAGTCCTTAGAGTCAATAGGTTTTCCACCTGAGCTATAGACAGCTGATTCAATTTCATCTATTTCTGCTGACAATTGACGTCTAGTTACTAAAACTCTTTCTCTTGCCCCTAGTATACTTTCCGTTTCAATGCCAAATTTTCTCACAACGTGATTATAACAAAGCCTAACACAGTGTCAATAATAGGTTTTAGCGTTATCTCTTAGATACCTTGACATATAAAAAAGTTTTGGATATGCTAATTAAGGTCAATGAAGAACTTTTTAGATACGTTTAAGAAAAATAGGAATCTTTCTATAGCAGTTGCCGTTGTCATTGTTCTGGCAGTTTTGGCAGGAGCATTTTTTGTAGTCAAATCTTCAAACAATTCCGCAAATCAGCAAGTAAATAACACTCCGGCACCGGTTGACGAAATTATTTTCCCAATTGCCCCGGCGGATTTAGGCATTACTTTAACCGCAGGCCCCGGCAATAAAACAGCAGTTCTTAATATTACGGATACCAAAGATATCGTTTCTTTAGACTACGAGCTGTCTTACATGGCAGATGTTAACGGTGCGCAAGTTGCAAGAGGGGCGATTGGCCGTATGGATATAAAAAAGAAAGGCACGCCGGTAAAACAAGAAATAACGCTTGGTACATGTTCAGATACTTGCCATTACGACGTAGGAGTTTCGGATATAAAGTTAACACTCAAAATTAATAAATCGGACGGAAAAACTTATCAAGCCGACTTAACGCTTAACCTCTAATTCCTCAAGTTATCTAATTTTTTCAGAAGCAATTTTGACGAAAATACTATATTTAGTGATTATTTTCTTACTAAGACACTATTTTACCCGTTTTCCCTATTGACACGCTATGCAAAGTACTTCAAAATGATAAAAAGTGGTCCAAAGTGGGAAGAGGTGGGCCAGAAAGGCAGGCCCCGCTAAGCGGGGTAAAAAAATGTTAATAGGTCAATATGAGGGAAAACTTGGAGCAAAAAATAGAATTGCGTTACCTAAAAAATTCAGGGAAGTTCTTGGTGACAAATTAATTATAACTTTAGGTTATGAAAACTCGCTTATTGTTGTCTCGGAAAAAGGATGGAAAGCTCTTCTTGAAGGAACAGAAGGAAAGCCTTTTATACAATCGGAAACAAGGGAAACGCAAAGATTCTTACTCGGAGGAGCCAGTAATGTCGAGCTCGATGGCAAGGGAAGGTTTATTATTCCTTCTTACTTACGAGACTTTGCAAAGATTAAAACAGATGTCGTATTCCTAGGGCTTTCAAGATACGTTGAAATCTGGGACAAAGAGCTATGGGGAGAATACAGACAGAACCTTGAAAAAAACATAGACAGAATTTCGCAAAGACTCGTGAATGATAAAAG
>CAYIOB010000036.1:0-7965 GCA_964364925.1 uncultured Gammaproteobacteria bacterium | reverse complement strand
TTTAAAAGAGCGTTAAAAGCTTCCGTTGTTAACATGTGGACTTCGTCAATAATATAAACTTTTTTTAAAGCTTTAAACGGCGCAAGCTTTACTTTGTCTCTTAAATCTCTAATTTCGTCAATTCCCCGGTTTGACGCTCCGTCAATTTCCAAAACATCCATGTTTGTTCCGTTGGTAATAGACAAACATTGCTGGCATTTATTGCACGGCTCAATTTTAGCATTTAGCAGCGAGCCGCTAGCCTTCAGCTTGCTTTTTGAACTAGACGCTAGCTGCTGATGGCTGATTGCTGATTTTTCGCAATTTATAACTTTTGCAACAATTCTGGCCGTAGAAGTTTTTCCTAAACCCTTAGGACCTGTAAAAAGAAAGGCGTGGGAGAAAGAATCTTTAGACAAAATGCTGTACAATTCTTCTCTAACCGCCGCGCTATCCAGCTCTTCAATTCTTTGGGGTCTGTACTTTCTGTAAAAAACCATAACTAAATTTAAAGGTCAAAACTTAAAGGTCAAAAGTTAAAGTTAAAAGTAAAAATTTTTGCTACTTTTAAATTTTGAATTGCAATTTTGCATTTTGATTTTTGCCTTTTTAATTTACTCGTGATTTATTCCGAGTAGGTGCATTAATCCGTGTTCAATCAATTCATCCACTTTGTCATCAACGAGCATTTCGTCTCTTGAAGCATCTCTAATCACCTGGGGGAAAGAAAGAACTATGTCTCCCAAGCGTAAGATGTCGCTTGGCATTTGAGCCGGCTCTCCTTCTGCTTGCGAAAAAGATAAAACATTTCTTGTTTTATCTTCTCCTTTGTATCTTCTAGAAAGCTCCCGCATTTTTCTGTCGCCCACAACAGCAATAGAAACCTCAACCGGCGAGGCGATTTCGTTTTTATCAATCGTTCGTTCAACAATTTGCTTAATTCTTTTTCTGTTGATTTTATATCTGCTTTCAACAAAAATTAAAACGTTAACTTTGGTCATAAATTATGCCGTCCAGACTTTCTTCATCTTGCGGGCGTCTTCAGCTTTTTGCTTCCTGGCCAAAGAGGGCTTAAGATAGAATCCCCTTCTTTTTGCTTCTTGTAAAATTCCCTCGGACATTACTTTTCTTGAGAATTTTCTAATCAAAGCATCGTCGCTGTCTCCCGGCATTTTTTTAACAACTACCATAATAATAAAACACCTCCTTTTAGAAACTCTTAACGAATCGCTCAAAGCGGATGAGTTTCTAGAGTTTCTTAAACCCGCCGCTCAAACGCTCTTTGTGGCGTGTATGAATAATACCCAAAAGCCACAAAGTAAGTTTAGGCGGGTTCGCTATCTTTCTTGTTTTCCAAACGGACTCATTAAGTGAACGTGTAAATGTTCTATAATTTGTGCTCCACCGCCATTTACTCCCAAACGGTAACCTTTTCCCTCAAGCTTTTTATCTTTTACGATTTTTTTTATTATTTTTGAAATTTTTTCTAAATCCCCGGGCTCAAGGTCTAAAAAATCTTTAACGTGTTTTTTTAATACAACTAAAAGATGGGTAGGTTTAATAGGATGAATATCCGGAAAAACCATTATATCGCCGTCTTCAAAAGTAAATTCCTTTGGAATTTTTCTATCTCTTATTTTGCAAAAAACACAATCCATCATAATTCATAAGATACTAGTTACTAGTAACTAGTTAACTAACCTAACTAAATCGTCTTCAACACTTCTATTATATCACCAAGAGATAATTTTGTCGGCTTCATTTTTGGATTTTTAACTGTTCCGTTTAAAAGCATTTTTTTGGAAACATGCAAAAACCAGGTTGCGACTGGGTCCATTTTCCTTAATTTCTCATAAACAAGTGTTAAATCTATATTTTTTTTACCCGGAAGTGTAGGCCTCCCTTTTATTCTTACATAGCCTTTTCTCGGATCTTTCCTGACAACTACGTAATAACCCATTTTTTGAGCCAGTTTTATAACCGAATCGTTAATTACTTCAAACCCAATTCCCTTGCCAAAACGGGTATCAAATTCCACTCCGTTTTCTTTTATTTCTTTTTCGGCCCAGATTCTATTTTCAAATTGGTGCAAAAGCGCATCTAGCGCCTGACTTATAAAATCAAGATATAATTCATCCTGGTCGGGCTTTTCCAGCCTCAATCCGTCTAAAACTCCACTAAGTAAGAATTCGTGATAATCAGCAAGAGGATCGTTTCTGAAGATTTCTTTAAAATGATCGTCTTCCAAAACAACATTAACCATTCTTTGCAAAGCTTCCAATTTTTCTTTACTTACAGCCTGAGCGGTACCCTCTACTTTTTTCATCACGTAATCAAACGTTAAAGTCGTGGCGCAAATCTTATCACTTTGTATCTGATGATGGTCTAAAGGACCTAAGCCCGTATCAACCTGAATAACAAGATTTGCCCCCATTTTCTCAATGGGATCCGTAAGTTTTAAACCTGCTTCGGCAGTTCTGCCAACAGCTTCTCCGGCGGGAACAAATTGTGCTGCGGCCTTTTCCCAGCCGGGCAAAAATTTTCTAATAAGCCAAACGCTGGTTATGGCATCCATGTCAGGCGACGTGTGAGTAACGATAAACTTCATGATTTACGATTTATGATTTACGATTTATGATTTTTATTTCATTAATCTTTAATCCTTAATCATTAATCCTTGCGGATAAGTATACCTGTTTCCGAGGCATAAAAAAAGCCCCGCTTTGACAAAATTTAAAATTCTGATATAGTTTTCTAACCTCATGAGAGTATTACTTATAACAGGCGGCAATTCCTCTGAAAGAAAAATTTCTCTTTTGTCGGCAACACAAGTTAAAAAAGCGCTTCTTGAAAACGGCCATAGAGTAAAAATTTATGATTTAAAAAACGGTTACCTCCCAATTAAAGACTTAGCAAAAAAATATGACGTACTCTTTCCTGTTTTGCACGGAGAAGAAGGCGAAGGCGGAAAGCTACATAAATACTTATCGAAACTAAAAAGACCTATTGTCGGAACCAGAAATTATAAAGGGCTTGAAAAAGCATGGTATAAAATTCCATTTAAAAAATTTTGTGATAAAAACGGTATTAAAACTCCGGAATGGAAAATCATTAAAAACGAAAATGATGTAGTAAAATTTGGATTCCCCTGTGTTTTAAAAGCATCAAGCGGAGGCTCTTCTCGCGAAGTTGTAATATTAAAATCCGAAAAGGATTTAAAAAAATCTGATTTCAAGAAACTAATTAATTCGAACGTTCCGTTGTTTGTTGAGCAATATCTAACGGGTAAAGAAGTAACTGTTGGAATATTAAATGATAAAATTTTACCTTTTATTGAAATTATCCCTCCTAAAGGAAGCTGGTTTAGCTATAAAAATAAATATGTAAGCACAACACAGGAAATTCCTTTCGCTCCTTCCCTGGATAATAAAGCACAAAAGGAAATTAAGGTAATAACTCTAAAAATCCATAATATTTTTGCTCTTGGAACTTATTCAAGAATAGATTTTATGGTTTATAAAGGAATTCCTTATGTACTTGATGTAAACACGATTCCGGGGTTAACCCCAGGCAGTCTTTTGCCAAAACAAGCAAAGGCCGCAGGAATAAGTTTTAATAAAATGATAGAAATACTTATAAAAACCGCAAAATAATCTGTAACTTGACTGACCACTAGTATACAAGTATACTGGTGGTAATATGTCTAGAGCTTCTAAATTTAGATTTGACGAGAAAGAATTCGAAAAAATAAACTCTCACCTTCTTTATACAATTTCCTCTATAAACAATAACAGTGATGTTGAAAAATTCTTGGATGGGTTTTTATCAAAAGAGGAAAAAATAATGCTTGCTAAAAGACTTGTTCTTTTTATGATGTTAAAAAGAAACTATCCACCGTCTGTGATTCAAGGAGCTCTTCATATCAGCTACGAAACGGTAAGAATTAATCAGAATCAATTAGGCTCAAAAAATTCATATTTTCAAACCTTGTTAGATAGATTGATAAAAAGAGAGCAGACGAAAGAGCTTTTTGAAAAACTAGACAAGGCGCTTAAACCCCTGGTGTTGGCGCTTGAATCGAAAACAAACATGAAATCAAGATCAAAGTTTGCCTCAGGTGACTGGCACTAGTATACAAGTATACTAGTGGTTAATTACTCGTTGATTATTAGCTTTTATTAACTTATTTAAAAAGGAAACATTTCGACCTCTTGACAAAAGCGTATAAAAAACGATTATAATAAGTTAACTGCCTATGAATCCAAAAACTCCTCAAGATTTAGATCCTAAGCTTAAAGAAGCCTATGACCGGGTTATGGGAGGCAATTTTAGTCCGTCTGCACCCATGCCTAATCCAGCTCCTCCTAAAGCGGAGAATCCTTTGCCTACAGCGTCTGTACCCGCAGTAAACCCAATGCCCTACTCAACCCCTTTAACTAATCCTGTACCGGTTGATATGCCGCCTTTAAGCGTGATGTCTCCGTCAACTACAGCCACCGCCGGACAGCAGGCTATCTCTACGAAGAAAAAATCCAAAATTTCCCCAATAATCTTTCTTCTTGTAGGGCTTGTTCTCCTTGTTATCTACGCACTCGTGTGGGGAAAAGTATTTAATCTTTTTTAAGTCTTCTTAAAACCTCATCAAAATCCAAAAGTTCCGTTTCGTTTTTATTTCTTTCTTTCCACTCAACTTTTTCGCCGGTTTTTGCGCTTACAACCAATCTTACCGGAATACCGATTAAGTCTGCGTCAGCAAATTTTTGTCCTGCGGAAACATCTCTATCATCGTACAAAACCTCAATATTCTCGCTAAGAAACATGTCATAAAGCTTATCAGCGGCCTTACTGATTGCTAATTGCTGATTGCTAATTGCTACTAAATGAACATTATAGGGGGCAACGCTTTCCGGCCAGATTATTCCATTATCATCATGATAAATTTCCACCAGTGTTCCTAAGACACGTGTGGGACCGATCCCGTAACTAGCAAGCCAAAGAGGTTTTTTATTACCCGCATTATCTGTATAAAGCGCGCCCATTTTTTCGGAATACATTGTGCCAAGCGGAAAAATATTGCCAACTTCAATGGCTTTTGATGTTTTTATTTTTCCGGAAGAACATTTTGAACATGCTTGTCCTTCTTTTACTTTTGCAATCTCGTCGTTTTGGGCAAAATCACAAGAATCACAATAATAAATTGTATCTTCTCCAACCTCCGAAAGAACCTGGAATTCATGGCTGTGTTTATCGGTAAAAACTCCCCCACTTGCCTCAACTACTTTTACTTCTAAACTCAACCTTTTAAAAATCTTAAGATATGCATCAATAACTTTATGGTAATATTTAAGCATATCTTCTTGGTCCAAATGGGCACTGTACAAATCTTTCATCATAAATTCCCTGCCTCTTAAAATTCCTGATTTTGCCCTTAGCTCGTGCCTGAATTTGGTGGAAAAATGGTAAACTTTAATTGGAAAATCTTTTGGAGAAACCTGGTGTTTTCTTATTAAATCAACAACTATTTCTTCGTGTGTAAAAGAAAGCCCGAAATCCTTATTATCTTTTTTTAACTGGTACATTATTTCCTTTGCCGTTTCCCAACGGCCTGTTTCATTCCAGATTTCCTTAGGATGCAAAAGAGGCATTAATAATTCCTGCGCCCCGGTTTTATTCAGCTCTTCCCTTATAATGTCGTTTATTTTTGTAGTCACTCTCAAACCCAAGGGAAGAAGCGTCCAGGAACCGGCCATTAACTGATCTATAAAACCAGCTCTAACTAAAAGTTTGTGGTTCAAAGACTGCGCACCTGTTGGCGCTTGTTTTTGAGTTTTAGGAAAAACCTGTGAATATCTCATTTCCTTAAAGTATAGCATTTTTTTACAAATTCTGTGCTATAATTTTGCTACTGAAAATGAAAATTATTTTTCTGGGAACAAACGGATGGTATACATCTCCTACAGGAAACACTCCCTGTGTGCTTATCGACAGCAAAAAACAGTATGTTGTTTTCGATGCGGGAAACGGCATCTATAAACTCGACAAATATATTACCGAAAACAAGCCCATTGCGCTTTTCATAAGCCATTTTCATCTAGACCACGTTTCAGGACTTCATACTTTGGCAAAATTCTCGTTTCCGCAAGGCATAGATGTTTATGTCGGCAATGGAAGGAAAAAAGATTTTGAAACCTTAGTAAGCCCGCCATATACAATCGGGTACTTACCAAATTCTCGAAATATCTCTAATTTAAAAACCGAAATTAGGCTGCATGAATTGTCCGACGGAGAACAGAACGTAAATTTTCCTGTTTCCGCAATTGAGTTGTTTCATGCATATAGAGATCATGGATTTCGGGTAAGTCTTGAAGATAAGGTTATTGCTTATTCGGGAGACTGTGGGATTACCGATAAAAGCAAGGAGCTCGCAAAAAACGTAGACTTACTTATACACGAATGCGGCAATTCAAAACCCGGACAAGATGCGAATTGGGGCCATACTTCAGCAACGGAGGCGGCGGCTCTTGCCAAAAGCTCAAATGTCAAAAAGTTAATTTTAACTCATTTTGGAACAACTTTCTTTCCGACCTTGGCTGAGCGAAAAAAAGCCGAGACAGAGGCTAAAAAGATCTTTCCTAATACAATTGTCGCTTTAGATGATTTGGTATTAGAAATTTAAATTACTTCTGTTCCCTCTTTTACGTCTTCTGCCGGCTCTAAGAGAACTGTTTTATCATTTGCATCGATTGCCATGAGCATTCCCTGACTTTCTTCGCCTTTGAATTTTCGGTATTCTAAATTAACAATAAACGGCAGTTTTTTACCGACTAATTCTTCGGGTATAAAACTTTCGGCAATCCCGGAAACAATCTGACGCTGAAACTCACCAAAATCAACCTGAAGCTTTAAAAGCTTATCGGCGTTTTCTATCTTTTCAACTTTCAAAACTTTTCCAATCCGTATTTCAACTTTTTTGAAGTCCTCAAAAGTTATATTCATAATAGTCTTAAATCCGCCTCTGGAGGACTGAATTCCTCAAACGTAATCTTCATAAATCTTAAATCTTTTTTACAGCGTGTCCTCCAAACGCGTTTCTTAAAGCGGCAACCATTTTTGCGGTAAAAGAATTTTGAATTTTTTTATCCGTTTGCGAACGTTTTCGGTATTCCAAAGACCTTTCTATAATTTCTACCTCTAGGCCCTCTTTTTTTGCTTCTTCAACTGTCCAACGGGCTTCTCCCGATTCTTCTATGGAGCCTGCAATTCCGGAAAGTTTTGGATTTTGCGACAAAGCATCTACGGCCCTATCCAGCATAAATCCCGAAACTAAAGTTCCCCTTTGCCAAAGTCGAGCCACTTTTACTAAATCGAGTTTATATGAAGACTTTTCCAAAACCTCAAAACCTTCACCGAGACTCTGCATTATCCCGTATTCGATTCCGTTATGGACCATTTTCACAAAATGGCCTGCTCCGCCTTCTCCAAAATATTCGTATCCCCCGTTAGGCTTGCTCAATGAATCTAAGATTGTTGTGATGTATTGATACGCTTTTCTTGAGCCCCCAACCATTAACGGAAATCCGTTTTTTTCCGCTAAAATTCCTCCGCTTACGCCAATCCCCAAAAATTCAACTCCAATTTTTTTAAATTCTTCAAACATTCTTTGGGTATCGCCAAAATGCGCATTGCCCCCATCAATAACAATATCTCCTTTTTCAACGTATTTTTTAAGCTCACTAAGAACTCCTTGCGTAGGTTCGCCTGCAGGCAGCATTAACCAAATCACTCTTGGTCTTTCCAATCTGCCGACTAAATCCTCAACACTCTCAGCTACCGTAAATTCTTTTTCGTGAATTTTTAATTTTGACCTATTCCAGACAACCACCTCGTGCCCTTCTTTGCTAAGTTTTTGGGCTATTCTTGAGCCCATCTTCCCAAAACCAAGTATACCTATTTTCATACAAGCCACTTTCTCCCGTCTTTTTCCAT
>CAYIOB010000035.1:0-8009 GCA_964364925.1 uncultured Gammaproteobacteria bacterium | reverse complement strand
GCGCGTATTGTATAGAGCGCAGAGATCAGAGGTTTATATTATTTATTTTAGGATGTGTTTTTCTTTTAACAGGAATAATACTCTTGCTGATACAACCACAAAATATTAAACATGAAGTCATTTTTAAAGAATATGCTTAACGTTGCATAATCTAAATTATTGTACTTGCATTTTTAAAAATTTTAGACACATAATAAGTTATGGCAAAGGATGAACTGAGAAGCGAGGTGACTTCAAGTAAGCCAAGGGATGAAAGGGGACATTTTATAAATGTACCGGATGTTAAGGCGGGAAAAAATCCACTTGAGAAATTCCTTTTAAGCCATACTGGAAATTATAAAGACCAAGATGATATCTTGGATATTAGAATTGGAAATCCATTAGGAAGAATTGTTAGGCTTTTGGAAGATATTAAAAATCAAAAAGCATTTTCCTTTACCCTAAAAGGGAGTTTGGGAATTGCCGGAGTGGTTTTGGTTATATCGGTATTTGGAATATTTGGAGGAGGGCAAATTATTTGCGATAAGGGAAATCAAAGCGTTATTGGGACTGTAAAAGTTTTAAATGCAAGAGAAATATATTCAAGACCAGTTCCATTTCTGTCTTACATTTTTGAACTTGTCGCTCCTTCACAAAAATATATAAAAAACAGAATGGTTTTAGTAAAAAACGATAGCACGACAATTTATTTGCCCTATTCGGAAGAAGTTAATGTAATGCAGCTTGCTAATTCTTCCGTTATAGCAACAGGTAATTATAATTCCTGTTCGGAGACTTTAAAGATTAATGATTCAAGTTCAATCGAAACACTCGTAAGATAGCTAACTTCGTTTTTATCCTCAAACAATGATATAATAGCTTCGATTAAGCTTTAATATGACGATTTTATTTTTTTGAAGCGAAGATAATAAATTGTCCATATTGTTGTGTTTTCTTCTGTTTTTGAATCCATTGAGACAAAGGAGTTGGGAATCTATATTCTCCCGCAGCAATAATCAACGATACTTTTTTCTTTTCCAGGTCTTTAATTATTAGGCTCTCTTCTTCTTTGGTAAGATATCCTGGGAGATAGTTCGCATAGCGTGAAGGATTTGGACGGTCGAAAATAAAATATAACATTGGCGAGAATGGATAAACAAAGATATAGTCTCCTTTTTTAGTGTGGTTAGCAACATATGTATTCAACAACGAATATTGTTTGGCAGCGTCTGCATCCACCAGTACACCTCTTGTTTTGGGAAAATTAAGTGGCGTGGTGCTTAATCGGAAGGGTACTCCATATCGATACTGTTCTTCGAAGAGAGTAAGATAGAAGCCGGAAAAAACAACAAAAATTATAAGAACTAAAAATACATTTTTAAACAGCCACTTTGTCAATTTAATGAATACAAGAAACATTACCAAAGTAAGTCCTAAAAAAGGATATACATGCAATAGGTCGCTTGCCGGTACTACAGTAGCTGCGAAACCAACCAGGGGAAGTACGGAAACGAAAATGTAAGCCTTTTTCCATTTATGAAAAATATAAGAGAAAAATAATAACAATAAAAAAATAATTGGGAGATAATAAGGCAATAATTTAAATAATCCCAACGGCTGGAGCAAATAAGACAATGGAGGGTAGGAGGGGGGATATATAGTAAAGAACTTTTGATTAAAACTTAAAAAAGTAAATAGAGCGTCACTTCTTATAAAGAAATAATATATCCATGGTGCCGATATTAATAAAAACACACAGTTCATTAAGACTATATTTTTCACTTTTAGGAACTTGTCTTTAAGCGGTAAAAGAATAAATAAAAAATTTAAAGTTACTAAATAAGCAAAGCCCAAGTTGTGCTTAATAAAAAGCATAAGCGCCAAAAGGATACCCAAAAATACAGGATACTTCCACGATGCAAAAAAGGACTTTGACCATTTCACAAAGACCAACATAATTGCTATGGAGAGTAAGACACCCGGCCAGACAACGACAGGAATATTAAACAAAGGAAACCCGAAAGAGGAAAGTGTGACTACGGCTATAGCTTTGAAACGAAAAGAGTTCAATTTTATCTCGTCAAGAAGTAAAAGGGTTAACATTATTATGCCCAAAGCTATAAGTAGCGCAACAATACGTCCGACAAGAATGCTTGTTCCAAATATTTTGAAAAAGAAGGCAAGTATATAAAAGAATCCGGGCGTATATTGGATAAAAAAATCATAATAAGGTACCTGCCCTTGTACTATCCGCTCTGCAAAATGAACAATATATCCTTCATCAAAGAGTATCAAGCCTTTGTTGATAAAAAGAAGGTAATATAATGCTGCTAATAATGTTAAGAAAATATTTAGAATTAAATTCCTGCTTAGTTGCATAAGGCTTAAGTTACTTAATAGTACTATACAATAATGCTTATATTTATCTCAAGCGTTTTATTTTAGATATGTTAAAATAGAGTTTAGAATTGAGCTAAAACGTGAAGAAAAAGAAAATATTGGTTACAGGCAGTGGGGGGACAGTAGGCTTATACGTTGCATCTGTTTTTTCAAAGGATAAACTATTTCTTACAACAAAACAAAATCTTGATATAACAGACAAAAAGAGCGTTTTCCAAGTATTTGAGGAAATTCGGCCTGATGTCGTTATACATTTAGCGGCAAAAACAAATGTTGACGATTGCGAAGAAAACAGCAGGGAAGCATATCTTATTAACGCTCTCGGTACTCAGAATATCGCGGAGGCGTGTAAAAAAAACCATGTAACTATTGTTTATATTTCTTCTTTAGCGGTGTTTAATGGTGAAAAGGAATATTTTACAGAAGAAGATAAGCCTAAGCCGGTTAATGTTTATGGAAAGACAAAATTATTAGGCGAAAAAGCTATTCAAAAACTTGTTAAAAACCATATAATTATACGCACCGGATGGATTGTTGGGGGCGGAATGAAGGAAAAAAAGTTTATATCATATATTCTTCAGCAAGCAAAACAAGGGAAAAAAGAAATTAGGGTAGTCAATGATAAGTTTGGTACTATTGCTTATGCAAAGGAACTTGTTGAATTCATAAAACTTTTATTGGATAAGAAAAAGCGCGGTATATACCATTTCGGGTCCTTAGGAATTTGTTCTAGGTTTACAATTGTCCAGTATATTGTTAAGCTTTTGAGGATGGATATTTTAATAATACCTGTATCGTCTGATTTTTTTGCAGACAGGTTCTTCGCTCCTCGGCCAAAAAATGAAGCAGCGAAAAGTATTAAACTTCCTATCTCTTATTTCCGGCCATGGAAGGAAAGCCTTAAGGAATACCTGCTTAAAGAATTGAAAGATGAATAAAAAACCTTCGATATCATTTTTCTGTCCCGCATATAATGATGAAGGAAACCTTCCCGTGCTTATTCCAAAAACCGTGCGGCTTTTACAAGATACTTGCTCATCTTTTGAAATTGTTATTATAGATGATGCAAGCCCAGACAATACAGGAAAAGTAGCAGATAAACTCGCAAAGCAATACTGGCCAAACATAAAAGTTGTACACCATAAAAAAAATAAAGGTTATGGGGGAGCATTACAAAGCGGTTTCCGGCACGCAAAGAAATATCCGTATATTTTCTATACGGATGGCGATAATCAATATGATGTTTTTGTTTTAAAAAAAATGCTTTCATATATATATTCTTACGATGCGGTTATTGGAAGTCGGGAAATGCGGAACCTTAGTATGCAAAGAAAGCTGCAGAGTATTATCTATAACCGGCTTGTCCGGTATTTATTTCACATAGAAAATGATGATATCAACTGTGCGATAAGACTTATTAGAAGAGAATTTATTAATAAAATGAATTTATCTTCGGAAAGCGCATTCCTTCCGGCAGAAATGCTAATACAACTCAATAAACTTGGAGCAAAGATAAAAATAGTAAAAGTGAAACATTATCCGCGTACCCATGGTAAAGCTTCCGGTGGAAAACCAAGTGTAATTTTGTCAGCGTTTTTAGATATATTCAAATACTATTACAAGTACAAGAAGAGTGTATTGGTTTGAAAATATGACTATTTTATTTTTCGCAAGGTTGTTTTATCCTCACATCGGTGGGGTAGAGAAGCATGTTTTGGAAGTTAGCAAGAGGTTAGTTAAAAAAGGTCATAGGGTTACAGTAATCACCGAAAACTATAAGGCAACCTCTAGTAAAAGTTATCAGTCGTTATCTTCAAGTGCTACGATTGAGGGAATTAGAATTTTAAGGGTTGAGGCCGGAAAAGAAGGTAAGCTAAAGAAATTTAGGATTTGGTTTAGTCTTTTGAAATATCTTAGTGTAATTAAGGAGGCAGATATTGTCCATTGCCATGATGTTTTCTTTTGGTATCTTCCTTTTAGATTTTTCTTTCCTTTTAAAAAGGTTTATACAACCTTTCATGGATATGAGGGAAATAAAATCCCAAACAAAAAAGCAATTTTCATGCATAAGCTTTCGGAAAAACTTTCCAGGGGAAATATTTGTGTTGGGGACTTTCTTAAAAAGTGGTATGGTACAAAACCAACGTTTGTAACATACGGTGCAGTTGATTATCAAAAAGAAAGTGACAATAAAAATTATGACAAGAACTTAATTGTTTTTTTGGGAAGGTTGGAAGAAGAGACAGGGATAATGGAGTACCTTAAAGCATTTAAAGAGGTAGGGAGAAGCCATAAGGGATTAAGGCTAGTTGTTCTTGGGGATGGTGTCCAAATGGGGGAAGCTAAGGAGTATAGTACGCAAAACCAATTGAACGCAGAATTTAAGGGATTTGTAAAAAATGTACTCATTCATATCAATAGAACATCTTTTGTATTCACATCAAGATATCTTGGAATACTTGAATCTATAATGAGTAAAAAATATGTTCTTGCAGTTTACAACAATGAAATTAAGAAAGATTATCTAAAAGCTACTCCATTTTCCGAATTTATTTCGATATCTAAGGACCATACAGAAATTCTATCCGAATTAGAAAAATATTTAACAGATACTACATCAAAAAATATAAAAATTAATAAAGGATATGAATGGGTAAAAGATAAAACGTGGGATAATATGGTTAATCTTTATTTAAAACTTTGGAATTTGTCTTAACATATATTTTTTTAAAAAGATAATATATAAAATAAGAAATAATCAGAACTATGCTTAGTAAACTTATCTTCTTGGTTATAGCAAGCATAGGCAAATCCTCATAACTTAGCGTAAGCAGATGTTTTCCTCTTGGTAGGGATAAATTAATGACGCCTGTTTTGTCCGGTTTTATATTTATTAATTTATTGTTGGATGTTGCAGTCCATCCCGGAAAATAAAGTGTGTTTTCTTTTAAATTAATATTGGTTTGCGCGTTGATGCCATAAACGTGTTTGGTTGATGACCTGTATGTGTTAACAATACTTGCTTTGCCTTGTAAAATTTCAAGATGATATTTTGGTATATCTGCAAACCACGGTTGCTTTGGATTCACCCATTTAGGGAGTGCGTAAAAATGAGTGTCTCCCCATCCTGTTCCCAATGAAATATCCTGTTTTAATACATTATCATTTATAGCAGGGATTACTCTTCTTTGCCCCCAGTTAAGCATGGTTGTCAAAACCGCAAATATAATCAGTCCGTATATGATTAATTTTCTTTTACCATATGTTAAAGCAACGTATCCTGCAAAAAGCGAAGTAAAAAATCCGGTAAGAATTAATAAGCGTTGCGAACCCGCCTCATTTACTAAGGGTAGGTATCTCCATATAAAAATGGAATAAGGGGTAATAAGGAAAGCAGCGGCAAAAAATAAAACTATCCAGAAAATAACCATCTTTCTATATCCTTTTTTCATTTTATTTTTAATTAACAATAGAATTATTATTAAAAGTGCCAGGAGCTGTGCGTAGCCCAATAAAAAAGAAAGTTCTCCTTTGGGTCCTTGGAATAACAATCCAAACCTCCAGGGGGAATAAAGCAAATCGAGTATGTTTGGGAAATAGAATGCTTTACCTGGGTCCGATGGGTTAGCGGCTGTAAATAAATATGGTCTGTAAATTAAAGGCGCTGTCCATTGAAACATTGAGATAAGTAAAGAAATGACGATTATTCCAAAAGAATATAATATCCCTTTGAAAAATTTTTTGGTTTCGAAAACAATGTAAATAATGATGACCGGTATTAAAAAAACGGCAACAAATATATGACTTAGAATTAGCAGACCCAGTGACAAGCCAGAAAGTAAAAAATATAAGACTTTTTTCTCAACCAGGAATTTGTTAATAAAATAAAAAACAATTGGGATTAAGGTGTATGCTAAGATTTCTCCAATTGTAATTTTAAAATGTGTTGAGATTAAATGATATGGAGTGAACAAATAGAAAATTGCCGCAGCAAAGCCTGCCAGCGAATTCTTTAATAAACTTTTTGAAAAGGCATACATAAAAATGCCTGATAAAATAAAAGTGGTTCCTAAAAATAATTTCAAACTTGCTATAAAAGAAAACCCAATAAAATGGAAAAAGGAAATAATATAATAAGGCAGAATATAATTAAAAGCATATAGGGGATATCCATAGGTAGCATTCAAACTTCCTGCCCATGATGGTATTAGATTTCCCTCCGTAAGCAATTGATAGAATTCCATACTTCTTCTAACGTGTATATTAAAGTCTCCGCTTTCATAAGCGCCAGTTCTAAAAATACTTATTATCGGTAAGACAGAAATAATAAGAAGCAAAACAAATAAGTTAATTTTCTTTTTTGGATAAATATATCTATAGAATAACACTCCACCAAAGACCAAGCAGGAAGCAATTACATTAACAAGAACCATTCTGTAGGGATCTAACATATAGCTATTTTATATCATAGAGATAATACGGTTGGATACCCATATATGTTGAAACATACGAGTATTTAGATTTATCACAATCACTTATGTTTTCTTTTTGACAAAACCAGTTTATATCGCCACCCTTTATAAATAATTTTGTCACTCCTCTTTTTTTATATAAATCAAACGATCTGTTCTTGCTATCAAAGATAAAATTAAAATCAATATAACGAAAGTCCGCGTAATAATAGCCGAATATTCCGTATGTAGCAACATAGTCGCTTTTAGAAATATATTTATTAAATTGTCTGTTGAAATCGTAATAGCTGGAGTTGTCTCTTGAAAGAATTCTAGTCAGATATCTGTTTTTAACGGTAAATCCCAGCGAATAGGGCAAAACAAGAATTGAATTAATAAAATAATAGGAGAAAAAAACCAGTAATAAAAAATTTAATAAATATTTTGAATATTTAATGTTTTCTACAAAATTATAAATTCCTGTTGAAGCAAAAAATATAAAAAATACATAAAGCCCAAGGAGATATCTTCCAAACGGGTAATGTATTGATAAATATAATGCAAGCAACAGTAGGAAAAAAATAAACAGTTTGTTATTCCAAAAGATTTTTATATTACTCCTAAGCCGATACAAAAGAAAGACCCCCCCGATAAAAAATAAAGGACTAAAAACATTTACATAAGATATCGGATTTAGAAGGGGATAATTAAATCCGATAACAGAAGATAGCGATATTGAGATGCGTGATGAATTATCAAAAGCCGGGTACAACGGATTTCCTGTTAAGAGAAAAGCTCTTAAAAACCATATCAACGACACGGATAGAGCCATAGCTACGTATACAAAGCAACTTTTTAATATTTTATTAACACTATTATTTTTTAACAAAATTATTAAATACAAAACGGAAATAGGAATAAATACAATTGTCCAAAGTTTTGTTGCTACCATTCCTCCCAAAAATAATCCCGCCAGAGCTAAATTTGAATAATTGAGCTTTTTGTTAAAAGTAATAATAAAAATAGACAATAAAAAATAAAATATCCATTGAAAATCAACGTACACAGATGAAGTTTCGTGTATAACTACCGGTGCCGTAGCGAATAATAAAGGGGCATAGATAGAAAATTTGTATCCTTTGATTTTAGAGAATTCAAACAATGTTAACAATACCAGTA
>CAYIOB010000034.1:818-8077 GCA_964364925.1 uncultured Gammaproteobacteria bacterium | reverse complement strand
TTTGCTGTTAAATGGTTTTCCATCAATAACATCTCCTAAGACATTAAAGATTCTGCCTAAGGTTTTTTCTCCTGTCGGAACTTTTATCGGAGAATTCGTTTTTTTTACCTTCATTCCTCTTGATAATCCGTCTGTTTTACCCATTGCCAGAGTTTTAACCTCGTTATCTCCCATCAGAAAAGCAACTTCAAGAAAGAGCTGTTTTTTGTTGGGTAAATCGATTGTAAGCGCCTCGTTTATTAACGGAGGTTTGTTTTCAAACCTTACGTCAACTACCGGACCTTGAATCCTGACTATAATCCCTTCTTGATTGTTATTGTTTTTTTTAATCGGCATATGCAAAAGCGGCGCTACCAATGTCTAGTATTTCGTTAGTTATTTTTTCCTGTCTTGATTTGTTGTAATCAAGCCTTAGTTCTTCTATTACCTCAAGCGCGTTATCCGTTGCGTTTTTCATTGCAATCATTCTTGCGGCCTGTTCGGAAGCATAATTTTCCAGCAAACTTTGATATATTATCATTTCCAGATAGTGCTGTAAAAGGGAAGGCAAAAGCTCCGAGAGATTTGGTTCAAAAAGCATAACATTTTTCCCTTGTTTTGTTTTTTCCTCCGGTAATTTAATTGGAAGAACGTCGGCTATTGCCGGAGTTTGAGAGAAAACGGTTGAAAATTTAGTTGAAATAATTTTTACCTCAAATACCTTTCCATTTAAAAAATACTCATCAACAATTTTTACTATTGGATAAACTATATCAAAAGAGGGTAGGGTAGTGCCGAATGGAAATGAGGCAATTACCTCTTTTCCTAAAGAGACAATGCTCGATTCCGCTTTTTTTCCAATTATGATGTAATAATCGTGATTTGTTGGATTGAAGCGATATACTTCTTTTAATAAATTTGATACCAAGGCGCCTGAAAGCCCTTTGTCGGGAGATATAACAATAATTAGCCGCTTAGTTGTTTTATTAGAGTTTTTCATGTAATCATGCAAAGCATCACTATCTATTCTTACTGACAAATTTTGGGAAATGCTGGAAAGCTTATCAACATAAGGTCTTCCCAGAGCTGCAGCCTCTTGCGCGCGCTTTAGCTTGGAGGCGGCAATCATCTGCATTGCCTTAGTAGTTTTAGATACGTTTTGAGCCGATTTAATTCTTCTTTTTAGAGAAAGCATTGTTGCCATAATTTACGTTTGAAATCCCTTCTTAAACTCTATAGTTGCTTTTTCAAGTTGTTTTAAGATTTCCTCGTTTGGCCTATCGCCTGTTGATAGGGCACCTGTTATTTTTGGATAATTAATTTTTATAAAGCTGTGATATTCCTTTTCAAATTTTTGAATACTCTCTACGGGTATTTGGTCCAGGTGTCCGTTTGTTACCGACCACATGCTTAGATATTCAAAAGCTTCCGAAAGAGATTGGTATTGGGGCTGTTTTAAAATTTCCGCTGTTCTTTTGCCTCTTTCGAGCTGCTGGGTTGTTGCCTGGTCTAATTCACTTCCGAACTGAGCAAACGCAGCCATTTCTCTGTATTGAGACAGCTCAAGTTTCATTTTTCCGGCAACAGATTTGATTGCTTGAGTTTGTGCCGATCCTCCCACCCTTGAAACGGAAATTCCTACGTTAATAGCCGGTCTTATACCGCTGTTAAACAAATCTCCCTCCAAATATATTTGACCGTCGGTTATTGAGATAACGTTGGTTGGGATATAGGCGGAAACGTCGTTTGCCTGAGTTTCGATAATGGGCAATGCGGTTATAGACCCGCCGCCGTTTTGTTTGTTTAATTTGACAGCTCTTTCCAGCAGTCTGCTATGAAGGTAGAAAATATCTCCCGGATAGGCCTCTCTTCCCGCAGGTCTTTTTAAAACAAGGGAAAGCTGTCTGTAAGCCCAGGCGTGTTTGGTTAAATCGTCGTAGACCACTAAAACATCCTCGCCTTTTTCTAAAAAGTATTCGGCAATAGCAGAGCCGGCATAGGGAGCCAAATATTGCAAGGAAGCGGGGTCGGAAGCCGGGGCAGCCACTACTACCGTATAGTCCATGGCACCTTTTTCTTTTAGTTTTTCTACAACTTGTGCTATTGTGCTTTGTTTTTGACCGATGGCTACATACACGCAAAGAACTTGTCTTAATTTTGTGGTTTTCGCGCTTTGCTTTTGATTTATGATTGTGTCTATAGCGATGGCAGTTTTTCCAAATCCCCGATCTCCGATTATTAACTCACGTTGGCCACGGCCTATGGGGATCATTGCGTCAATTGCTTTAATACCCGTTTTAAGCGGAGTATTAACAGGTTCTCTTTCAACAACACCGGCAGCAATTTTTTCCAAAGGCATGTCCTTGCCTTTTTTGGGTTTTGGCTTGCCGTCTAATGGGATTCCAAGCGGATTAACAACTCTTCCCAAATAATCTTCGGATACGTTTATGGAAAGTAACCTTCCGGTTGTTTTTATCCTGTCATCTTCTTTTATTTGTTTACCCGAGCCTAAAAGTATAATCGAAACAGTATCCTCATCAAGATTAAGTATTACCCCTTCTGTATTATCGTCAAAGGCCACCAGTTCGCCCATAAACGCTTTTGATAGGCCGGAAGCAACAATGACCCCATCAGTATTCTTTTGGACCGCACCTACGTTTTGCAGTTTGGGATCAAGGTTAAAAGTAGCTAAACCCTTTTCCAATTGCTTTATAATCTCATTACTATTAATCATATTGTTTGTTTATATGCATATTTAGATTATTAAGGGTATTTTTCAAACTTAAATCGTAAATTAAATCATTGTCTATTACTTTTACCCCAAGAATTAAAGACGGATCGTTATCGATTATAACCTTTCTATCAGCAAAAACCTTTGCGAATTGTTTTCTGACATCATTTTGCACTTTTTTACTAAAAGCCGGCGTTAAAATTGTGATAGTTTTTTGATTTTCCAATAATTTTAATTCCTTTATGTATCGCTTAAGATTATTTCTTGTCAGAAACCCGGCAATTCTTTTAACTTTTTTAGAATCCAATTCGTTTTTTGTATAACTTGCCAGGGCTATTTTTTTAATATATTTTTTTGTCATAGATTCGAATTCTCCTTCGACAGTGAGCTCAGGACAGTCGAACTGCTCACTATGACCTCTTCGAGCCTGAGCCTCAGAGCCGAAGGCCTGAGCGCAATCGAACGGGTCATATTATTTTTTTAGCCGTTTTAATGTTTTTTTTATTATTAATTTTTCCTCTTTTTCTCCAAAAATTTCCTTTAAGGATGTACTAAGAAACTCAATTGATAACCGGCTGATATCTTGCGATAATCTTTTTTCCGCTTCCTTTGTTTCTTGTACAATTTGAGTTTTTGCATCCTGAAGAATTTTTTCCGCTTGTTTTCTTGAATTTTGCTCAATGTCGCTTGATATTAGAATAGCTTGATTGCTAGCATCATCAATAATTCTTTTTGATTGCTCCTGTGCTTTTCTTAAAATCTTTTTTTCTTCCTCAAGCGCCTTTTCTAACGTTAATCTTCCTTCTTCTGCGTCTTTTACCCCTTTTTCAATGTCGTCTTTGCGTTTCTTAAGCATGTTTAAAACAGGTTTATATAAAAACCTTTTAAGTAAATAAAATATAATTAAAAAGTTTACAATTTGAGCAACCAGCATAACCGGGTCAAACCCAAAGTTTTTTAATATTTCCATATTTTTATCCTGTAAAAGCTAAAATTAGAGAGTAAATTGCAATAGCTTCTGCAAAAGCCATTCCTAAAAGCATTGCCGGTAAAATTTTACCTGATGCTTCCGGATTTCTTCCTATGGCTTCCATTGCCTTTGCCCCGATAAAGCCTACACCTAGTGCAGGTCCTAGACCGCCAATTGCAATAATTAAACCTCCTGAAATACTAAAGTCCATTTTTGCTCACCTCCTTAGCTTCCTTATGATGTGGCGTAGATAATATTGCCATAAATGCCATTGTTAACATCCCAAAAACCAGTGCTTGGATTAAGCCTACAATTACTTCAAGCATTAAAAAAGGAAGAGGAAATATAAAAGCAAAAATTGTTGAAACTGTTCCTAAAACTACTTCACCGGCAAAAATATTTCCAAAAAGACGGAAAGATAATGACACTATCTTTGTAATTTCCGAAATAATTTCTAAAAACCCGACAAACAAGTATATCGGGTTTATCGACAAATACCGGCTAAGATAATCCTTAATGCCGATAGTTGTAATACTCATAGCGTGCGTTGCAAAAGCAGAGACAATAGCAAGCGCCAATGTTACATTAAAATCGCTTGTGGCAGCTCTAAAAATCGGAATTAATTTGTTGTGTTCATAAAATCCTATGGAAGTAAATCCGGGAATAAGGCCTGTCCAATTGGCAACAAGGATAAAGATAAAAAAGCTCATAAAAAAGGGGAATATCTTATAAGCGTTTTTTCCCGCAACTGACTGCGTAAGTTCATAAAAGGTCTGGATAATCATTTCTAAGATGTTTTGCAATAGGCCGGGTATCACGGAAAGTTTTTTGTTAAGCGCTATAATTAAGCCTATTAAAAAGGTGTCAACAAGAAGCGTGTCTAAAAATGCGTTCGTAACGGTAAAAAAGCCCAAACGAAATACAGGTTCTGCTGCAAATGAGACCATCAGCCTTATTTTAAAGGTAATTTTTTTCCAAGTCAAGAAGAAAAATTGGTAAATGAAGATATTTTCTCGGCAATAATGATCGGTTTGTCATTTTTTGTGTCAATTTTTCCGCTAACGACTACTACAGAGTCTTTTAACAATAAATTTTTGTATTGCTCAAATATCCTTGGAAATATTATGCATTCGGCAATTAATCCTTTTTCATCGCTTAATGTAATAAATGCCATTTCGTTTCCGTTTTTCTTTGTAAATATTCTTCTTATGTTCTCAATAATACCGCCGATAGTTACCCGAGTGCCTTCGTTTTCTTCCTGTAATAGTTCAATCTCGTGAGTAACAAGCATTCTAATTTTTGACAGACTGTCCATTTGGGGGTGAGAGGTCAAATAAAAACCTAAAAACTCTTTTTCAAAAGCTAATTTTTCGTTTGGTGAGAACTCTTCAACGTCTTTTGGTGAAGAAGTAAACTCGTTTTCATCGGAATCGCCAAAAAGGCTGGTTTGACCCGATTGCATCTGCTTTATTTTTTTATGAGATTTTTCAATAATTTCCGGATAATTGATTAAAAGATTTGCACGTTTGCCAAAGTTGTCCATTGCGCCGGCTTTGATTAAGCTTTCTACGGTTTTTTTATTTACAGCGCCAAGATCTACCCGCGAACAAAAATCTTCAAGATTTTTAAACGGACCGGTTTTCCTTTCTTTGAGAATGCTGCCTATCGCCGCTTCTCCGACGTTTTTTATGGCCGAAAGTCCAAATCTTATGCTTTTTTCATCTTCGATTTCGAATTCGTTGTCGGACTTATTTATATCCGGAGGAAGTACGAGAACCTTTAGTCTTTTGCATTCGGCAATCGCCTGGGCAATTTTTTCATTTTTCGTTGGTCCGGAAGAGCCGCGGGACTCCGCCGTAAGAAGAGCCGTCATAAACTCAACGGGAAAGTGGGCCTTAAGATACGCGGTTCTAAAGGCGATGGTTGCATAGCAGGCTGCGTGAGCCTTACCAAAACCGTATCCGGCAAAAGGTTCGAACAGAATCCACAGCGCTTCTGCCTTTTCTTTAACCATTCCGTTTGTAATACAGCCTTGCACAAAATGGTCATGCTCTTTTTTCATTTCCGAAGGAATTTTTTTACCAACAGCTTTTCTTAGCTTGTCTGCTTCAAGCCACGAATATCCGGCAACTTTTATAGCCGTAAGCAGAAGATCGTCTTGGAAAGTAATTATTCCGTAAGATTCTTTTAAAACGTCTTCAAGTCTTTTATCGGGATATTTTATGAGCTTGGGGTTATGTTTTCTTTTTATAAACTCGGGAATATTAGCCATCGGGCCCGGCCTATATAAAGCAACCATTGCTTGTAAATCGAATATTGAAGTTGGTTTTAGTTCTTTTATATACCTTCTCATTCCGGAAGATTCGAGTTGGAATATTCCTGTTGTTTCTCCCGAAGCCAAGAGTTCGTAAGTTTTTGTATCGTCAAACGAAATATTGGAAAAATTGATATCTTTTTCTTGATTGTCTTTTATAAATCTAAGCGCCTCTTGAATAATAGTTAAGTTTCTGAGGCCCAGAAAATCAATCTTTAAAAGCCCAACGCCGTCTTCACCAATGCTATACATATCATATTGTGTAATTATTTTGTCACCATTAGATTCACGTTGCAGAGGAGTATATTCCGTAATTTCCTTATCTGCTATGACAACTCCTGCTGCATGCACCGATGCGTGTCTTGCTACTCCTTCCAATCTCCTTGCCAGATCAAGAAGTTTTTTGGTTTCGGGTTCGGTAGTATAAACAAGTTTAAGTTCGGGGCTTTGTTCCATTGCTTTATCTATGGTCATTGTTTGTCCCTGCCAGCCGGGAGGAATCATTTTTGATATTCGGTCAGGCGCCGAGTAAGGCATACCCATTACTCTGCCCGTATCTCTGACAGAACCCCTGGCTTCCATTGTTCCAAAAGTTATAATTTGAGCAACCTTATCTCTTCCGTACTTTTGCGTTACGTATTCAATGACTTCATCCCGTCTGTTGTCCGCGAAATCCAAATCAATGTCCGGCGGAGATGGACGCATCGGATTCAAAAACCTTTCGAAGGGAAGCTTAAAAAATAAGGGATCAACATCTGATATTCCCAACGCGTAAGAAACAATAGAACCGGCATTTGAGCCTCTGCCCGGACCAACGGTAATCCCCTGCATTTTTGCCCAATTTACAAAATCCGCAACTATCAATATATAAGTTTCGTATCCCTTCTTAAGGATAACCGACAATTCATAATCGGTTCTTTCCCTCATTTCCGGAGTTATTTGTTTATACCTATGATTAAGCCCTTCTTCTACTTTTTGGGTAATGTATTCCGCTGGGGTTTTGCCTCCCGGAACATCAAAAATGGGCATTATCCATTTGCCGAGCGAAATCTCGACGTTACACATATCTGTAATTTTTATTGTATTTTCAATTGCTTCCGGAGTTTGAACAAAAAGTCCTGTCATTTCTTCCTGACTTTTTATGTAAAAATCAGGAGAGGAAATCATCGAAAGTTTTCTGTTAGGCGTATCTAATGTTGATTGTGTCTGTATACAAAGAAGTGCTTCTTGTGCCTTTGCATCGGTATTGTAAATATAATGATTAT
>CAYIOB010000034.1:0-808 GCA_964364925.1 uncultured Gammaproteobacteria bacterium | reverse complement strand
AGCATATGAGTCGGCTTTTGTGAGATAGTGCACATCATTTGTTGCAACCAGAGGAAGTCCTAATTTCTGCGATAATTTTATTAACTTTTCGTTTAGAATATCCTGATCTTTGACGTTAGTATGTTTCTGTATTTCCAAGTAAAAATGATCTTTGCCAAATATTTCCGAAAGAGTTTGCGCTCTTTTTATTGCAGTTTCTTCCTGATTGGCTATTAGCGGTTCGGAAACATATCCGTTTACGCAGGCGCTTAAACAAATTAATCCTTCGTGATACTCCCTTAGAAGTTCCATATCCGTTCTTGGTTTATAATAATATCCTTCAAGATTGGCAATGGAAATAATTTTCATTAAATTTTTATATCCCTGAATATTCTTGGCAAGAAGGATTAAATGATTTGAGTCTGCATCAACACCGGCTTCTTTATCATGTCTTGATCTTTTGCTAATATAAATTTCCGCTCCGATTATTGGCTTTATACCTTCTTCAATGCAGGTTTTGTAAAAATTAATTGTTCCATACATGTTGCCGTGATCAGTTATGGCAATTGCTTTCATGTTAAGCTCTTTTGCACGCCTAACTATGTCTTCTATTTTCGAAAGACCGTCAAGAAGTGAGAATTCACTGTGGTTATGAAGGTGTACAAAATCAGCCATAAAAATTACACTGCGCGTCTGACTATATTTCTGACCCTAGTAAATATTTGAGATATTTTTCCCGCTTTATGCTTTTTTTCTCTTTTTTCAACATACATTTGTTCATCAGCTGCTTTTATTGAGCCTTCTACATTATTTAAATCTACTTCGCATA
>CAYIOB010000033.1:0-8137 GCA_964364925.1 uncultured Gammaproteobacteria bacterium | reverse complement strand
AGTCCACCGACATCGCGATGGTGGCGATGGTGTTCTGGGTTTTGTGCGCGAGGTGGATATTGCGCAAGGTTCTGAAGCTTCTTGCTCCGATGAAAGCATTGGCGTTACGGTGATAGTTTCCTGGTCTGATGGTAAGTGTACAGACCCAAGCAATGTCTATTGTCATAATGTTAAGCTTAATTCTTGCTTGTCTAATCTTAATAGTAATGTTGTAGCGCCATGATAAAAATTTATAATTCAAAATTCAGAATTCAAAATTTTCAAGGGGGTTATACATTAGTAGAGCTTTTGGCAGTTATGGCAATTGTGGTTGTTGTTGGTGTTATCATAGCCGGTATTCTTATTTCTTCTCTGCGCGGAGGAAGTAAGTCTAATGTTTTAGATAACGTTAGGCAAAACGGCAACGATGCAATTACGCAAATGTCAAAAATGATTATTTATGCTCAAAACTTTAACGGTGTGAGTACGGACGGTGTTTTTTACAAAACTAATTGTACCCAAGCAATTCCTCCTTCTCCTTCACCTACTCCTGTTCCAATTACCTATCAATATATAAAAATAACTTCATTTGACAGAGGTCAGACAATATTTTCCTGTAATGGTTTAACGATTGCCTCAAACGGAGCATCCCTTATAGATATCTCAACCGTTTCGGTTGTAGCGAATTCGTGTTATTTTACATGTACGCAAACTAATTTTGGCCAAGCTCCTACGATTGGAATAAATCTGACTTTATCCCAAAATACTTCAAGCAGTTTTGCGGAAAAACAAGCAACTATTCCGTTTCAGACCTCGGTTACGATAAGAAACAGGAATCTCTAGCCAAAGTTCAGCTAGTCTGGGGTTGACAGAAGGATATATGCTTGCTAATCTATATTTGTAAGTCTTTTATATGGCAAAAAGAAGCTTTCTTAAAAAGCTAAATCATCAAGGTGGACAGGCCCTCCTAATTGTTGTCTTGGTTATGGTTATAGCCTTAACCGTAGGTCTATCCATAGCTTCAAAAAGCATTACAAGTTTTCGTAATTCAACAGATACAGCAAGTTCCCAAAAAGCTCTTTCTGCGGCAGAAGCCGGAATAGAACAAGCACTTAAATCAAACACCTCAATTCCTATTACTTCTATTTCTCAGGATACAAAATATTCTACCGAAGTAAATTTGGTTAGGGGAAAAACTTTTTTATTAAATGGCAGTAATCCCGTTTTGCAAAGCAGCGGAATTGACCTTTGGCTAACTACCTATTCAAGTGATTCCACAAAGCTTTACCAAGATCCTTATCCAAGCTCGGGTAGTTTTACCGTCTATTGGGGTGATTCTACAGTGGGTTGTAATAATGCCGCCTTGGAGGTAGTTGTTATAGCCGGAACAAAAACGTCACCCGTAATATCAAGATATGCCTATGATCCCTGCGAAGCAAGGAGCGGTAACGGCATCAATCGAAATGGCTTCACTACCATCGCTTCTGCACAGGCATCTGTCGCCGGCAGAACATTTTACTATCAGGCAACCATACCTGTTGGTGACGGCGGCATAGCAGGCGGCGGCGGACTTATAGCAAAGATTGTCCCGCTTTATCTGAGCGCTATAATGGGAATAAATGGTACCAATGATTTTCCTTCCCAAGGATCGGTTATTACGTCTGTCGGGTCGTCCGGAACTACACAGCGCCGAGTGAATGTTTTTCAGGGCTATCCGGAGACGCCCGCCGAATATTACCTTTATAATCTATTTGTACCGTAAAGTTTAAATAGGATGAATAAAAAACCCTTTGGCCTTGACATAGGCGCGACAACCATAAAGCTTGTTTTTCTTGAAGGACAAAAAGGGGGATATATTTATAAAGCTTCTCTTATAGCTCCTGTTTCCGCGAAAGGGATGTTATCGGAATCTCCGCTTGATGAAGAAGAAATGGCTCAAACAATAAGAAAGGCTGTTAACGATGCCAATATTGATTCAAAATATGTTAATGTTGCTTTGGCAGAAAATCAAGTTTATACAAAAGTGTTAGAAATGCCTGTTCTGTCGGACAGAGAACTCGCCTCAGCCATTTATTGGGAAGCAGAGCAATACATACCTGTTCCCTTAACAAACGTTGCTCTAACCTGGAACGTCATGAAAAAACCCGATCATCCTGTCCCAGCAGACAAAATGCAGGTTTTAATGGTTGGCGCGCCAACGATGCTAATTAAAAAATATCAGAAAATTCTTTTGATGGCGGACCTTGTTATTAATTCGATGGAAACAGAAATACTTTCGACGATAAGATCGCTTGTTTTGGGAGAAAATTTTCCTCCGACTCTTATTATTAGCATAGGAGCAGTTAGTACTTCGTTTGCAATTGTTAGAAATGGAGTAATGGTTTTTACTTACTCAATGTCTATCGGGGGAGCTGCAATTAATCGCGCTATTGCTACGGATTTTGGATTGACTCCTGTTCAGGCAGAAGAATATAAGAAAGTATATGGAGTTTCCGGAAAAAGTTTGGGAGGGAAAATAGGTCAGGCAACGGAACCGATACTTAATTCTATCTTAACGGAGGCTAAGAAATCTCTTGCTTTCTATACGCAGAAGTATAAAGACGAAACTCCAATAAGACAAATTTTGCTTTCGGGAGGAACAGCAAAGCTCCCCGGTATTGAGATATTTTTTGCCAGCAATTCAGGTATTGAAACGGCAATAGCCAATCCGTGGAAAGTTCTTTCTTCGCAAGCAATTCCTAAAGAAGTTTTGGATAACGCTTCCGATTATACTATAGCCGTAGGGCTTGCGATGAGAGAATATGAGTAACGATATTAATCTAATTTCAAATAAAGATGCCGCTTCTTTAAAGGCAGGAAAGCGATTAAAACAGGTTAGGGTAGTAGCGGTAATCAGTCTTGTTGCCGTCGCCTTGATTTCTGTAATAATTTTTATTATTAACAGTCAAAACCCTCTGGCATCCATAAAAAAAGACGAAAATTCTACTCTTCAGAGCATATCTTATTTAAATAAAAAAACCGCAAAACTCGCAATTATAAATAATAGATTAAAAGATATTTCCGATATTTTGCAAAAAAGAAAAAATTACACAAGTGCAATTAATACCATGTTGCAATTGATGCCTCCCGGAGTTTCTACAGCTGCTTTGGAGCTAAATAAAAACGATGTCGTGTTGGTTGTTAGCTCAAACTCTCTTTTGTCGATAGATAAATTTTTAAATAGCATTATTGATCTTTCTTCAAAAAAACAAGTAATAAGCAGCGTGATAATAGAAAGTTTGGTTGTTAATAACAAAACAGGAAGCTATTCTCTTTCTATTAAAACAACGCTATTATGAAAAAAAAAGTTAATATAGACTCGGCAACTTTTTGGCTTTTATATAGAAAATATAAAGAATATCCCCTACCGGTTGGGGTAATTTTTGCTTGCATTCTGCTTTTTCTTTTTTTTATTATTCCTCAATTCCAAAATTTTTTAGACACTCAGCAACAGGTAAAAACGGAATCTAACAAGCTCGTTGTTCTAAAAAACAATTTAAATTTGCTTACCGGCATTGATGAATCCCAAATGGACTCACAGCTTCAAATTGTATCCGGCGCTCTTCCTCCGAATAAAGATTTTGCGGGTATTTTAAACGGTATTTCTGTTGCGGCAAATAAAGCGGGAGTTTTTTTAGGAGACTACGAGTTTCAGGTGGGGGATATTACGAAACCTTCCTTAAATATTCAGTCTTTTCCGTCCCTACAGCTTTCGCTGACAATTAACGGAGGCTTAAGCGGTGTAACAAGGTTTATGGCAGAACTTTATAAAACAATTCCCTTATCCGAAATAACAAACGTAAAGGTTACCAGTACGAATTCCGAAATTACCGCTCTTTTTTATTATAGACCTTTTCCGCCGCTTGGGTTTAATGATAGTGTACCGATAAAGGCGGTATCTCAAGCTGAATTGTCTACGATTACCAATCTTTCTTCCTGGAATAATGTAGTAGAAGTTTCTCAAACAGTTTCGGAGGCGCCTGCTGTTTCTTCTCCAAGCGCAATAAATCCTAACCCGTTTTAATTATCTAATTAGGTCGGGACGAAGTTTAGAGGTAATACTTACGGATTCTTTTTTTCTCCAGGCGTTAATGCGCTTGTGGTTTCCCGACAGCAATATTTCGGGCACGGATAAATCTCCATACTTTTGGGGTTTTGTATATTGAGGATATTCAAGGTAAGGCGAAAAAGACTCAATAGCCGCAGACCTATCCCTAATAACTCCCTTTACAAGCCTTGTAACGCTGTCGGTTATTAACATTGCCGGAATTTCTCCGCCTGTCAAAATAAAATCTCCGATAGAAATTTCTTCATCCACAAAATTTTTTATTCTTTCATCAAAACCCTCATAGTGCCCGCAAACAATTATCAAATGCTTTAGGTGCGCAAAACCCCCTGCCGTTTTTTGATTAAAAGCTTTTCCTTTAGCTCCAAGAAGTATTACTTTCTGTTCGTCTTTTTTTAGTTTTTTATCTTTTGCCTGCCTCGCGTCAAGGCGGGCTTTTTCAATTGCCCTATGCACAACATCAACTCTTAATATCATTCCGTTTCCTCCGCCGTAAGGAGTATCATCAACTGTTTTATGTTTACCTATTCCAAAATCCCTTATGTTTACGTATTCAATTTCAACCAATTTTTTCTCTTTTGCCCTTTTAATTATAGATATATCAAAGGGTCCCTGGAACATTTCCGGAAAGAGCGTAAGAATAGTAATCTTCATATTTTAAGTCTAAAATGTTTTATTTTAAACTTGCGGCTTGGGATTTTCGGAAAGAGAGATATAGATTTTTCTTTCTTGTTTAATTGCGGGAATTTTAACAACATTTCTTATTGCCTTAATAACTTTGCCGTTTTTTCCAATAATTTTTCCCATATCTTCTTTCGCAACGGTAACGGTAAAATTTATTACTCCATCTGCTTCCTCTTCGGTTATTTTTACCTGTTTTGGGTCGTCAGTGATAGCGGAAACAATATAAGATAAAGCTTTTTTCATAATTTTTATTCCAATAACTTTGAAACTGTTATGCTTGGTTTGGCGCCAACGGATATCCAATGTTCGTAACGCTGCTTGTTGATTTTTTTCTTTCCGTTTGGCCCTTTTTCAAAATAGCCAAGAGTTTCAATTGCTACGCCGTCACGCTTGCTTCGTTTTTCTTTTACAACAACACGAAATTTTCTTTCGCCTCTTTTTCCGGTTCTTGATAATCTAATTACAACTGCCATAATTTTAGCTATTTAGTTACGAGATACTAGTTATTAGTTGCTAACAAACTGACAACTAAGAACTATTAACTAATTTGTATTTTATCATTGTTTGAGCTTATTCTCAATCCCGTTGTTTTTTCCTAAGCTTAAAGTAATTAATGCCTCTTTTGCCGCGTTTTCTTCGGCTTCCTGTTTTGACTTGCCCTCCCCTTTTCCCAGCAAAATCTTGTTTACGTAAGCCCCGACGGTAAAAATTTTAGCGTGTGCGGGTCCATGTTCGTTAATGACCTTATAAAGCGGTGATGTTTGTTTTTGCGACTGTATTCTTTCCTGCAAAAGACTTTTAGGATCTTTAAAAGCCTTATTTTTTACATATAAACCGGCTTTCGGCAGTAAAACCAGGCTTAAAAAATCCGAAACAGCTTCCGTTCCCTGATCTAAAAACAATGCCCCTACGAAAGCTTCAAAGCTGTCTGCCAAAAGGCTTTCATTTTGCCTGCCCCTTGACTCCTCTTCGCCTTTTGACAAAAGCATATAGCTTCCAAAATTGAGTTCTTTGGCGCACTCTGCAAGGCTTTTGGTATTAACGAGCAGTGATCTAAGATTAGTTAATATTCCCTCATCGAAATTTGGATATTTGCTATAAAGATATTGCGATACAACAAAAGAAATAACGCTGTCGCCTAAAAATTCCAAACGCTCGTTAGACGATATTTTTTGTTTTGTCTCGTTAAGATAAGACCTATGTACAAAAGATTGTTTAAAAAGCTGTTTGTTTTTAAATTCTGGAAGGCTTATCATAATTTAATAATATTACCTAAAACGCCGTTTATAAACGCAGGACTCGTATCTCCTCCATACTCTTTTGCAAGCTCAACTGCCTCGTCGATTATTACTTTCGGCGGCTGCTTTTTTTCTATTAATAATTCGTAAACTGCCAGTCTTAATATTGCCAAGTCCGTTTTGTTGATTTTGTCTATTGGAAATTCGGGCGCCGATTTTTCTATAGTTTTATCTATAAGATTCAGATGAGAAAGAATCTCTTTTGTTTCCGGCAGCACTCTTTGTTTATGAAAGTCCAGTTTAAAAAGATCCTCTACTAATTTTTGTCTCTTTTTATGCCGCGGGTCAAGAGGGTTTTTCATGCCGTATTTTTATCTCCCGTAGGACTAGATTGTTCTTCGCGGGATTTTTCTTTCTCTCTTTTTTTCTTTGCAACGTCGACGACTTCCCTGCCCTTGTAGAATCCGCAGTTTTTGCAAATTGTGTGCGGCAAAACGGCAGCTCTGCAATTGAAACAAAGCACGGTATTTCTAACGCTAAGTTTAATTGCGGCCCTTCTTTTTCCTTGCCTTGCCCGCGAATGTCTTTTTTTCGGTTCTTGCGGCATATCTCCTATTTTACTTTATTTTTGAGCTTACTGCAAGGCTTTAATTAATCCGGAGAGATGTTTTTATTATTAATTTCTTTTATTTTTTCCAGCAAAATGGGATATTTGGAAATTTCGTTAAATATTTTACCTGCTTCACGTTTAGTTCTTTCAATTAATTCAAAATCCGAAAAATCCGCAACTTTTAGCATATTCCTCCCATGCTGCATTATTCCGTATAAATCCCCCGCTCCCCTTAATTTAAGGTCAAGTTCGGCAAGCTCTTCCCCAATGTATATGATTTCCATAGATTTAAGTCTTTTTAAAGTTGAGTCATTCTTGCTGTCGGTAAAAAGTAAGCAGTAAGACTGCTTGTCTCCCCTGCCTACCCTTCCTCTTAGTTGATGAAGCTGCGCAAGGCCGAATCTTTCGGATGCTTCAATCATAATAATCGTAGCGTTTGGAATATCAATTCCGACTTCAACAACAGGAGTTGCGACTAGAATATCAATCTTTTTATTTTTAAAACTATTAAGAATTTCTTCTTTTTCCTTTGATTTCATTTTTCCGTGCAAGAGTCCTAATCTTAATTTCGGAAATATCCGCTTTAAATTTTCAAATTCTTTAGCTGCAGCTTTGACCGTAACCATCGATTCCGACTCCTCTATGAAGGGACAGATTATAAACGCCTGACTTTTATTTTTATTTATTTCCTCTGCGATCCATTTATACGCCCTATCCCTTTTAACTGGTGGAACAAGCCATGTTTTAACTTTTTTTCTTCCTATCGGCATTTCGTCAAGTAAAGATAGCTCCAGGTCTCCATACATGGTTAAAGCAACTGTTCTTGGGATTGGTGTCGCGGTCATCGTTAGGAGATGGGGATTTTTACCTTTGCTTCTGATGATTGCTCTTTGCTCTACGCCGAATCTTTGCTGCTCATCAATTACTACCAGCGCTAAATTTTTAAATTTAACTTTTTCGGAAATTACGGCATGGGTTCCAATCAATATATCAGTATCTAGTATTTGGTATTTAGTATTTAGTATTTTCCCCTTTTTATTCTTAGTACTTAATACTTGATACTTATTACTGCTTGTTTGTAGGCCGATTTTCACTCCGAAAGGTTTTAGAAGCTGCGTAATGGTTTCATAGTGTTGTTGTGCAAGGATTTCGGTCGGCGCCATTAAAACCGATTGATAACCGTTTAGGAAAGATAGATACATTGTAATTGCGGCTACAACTGTTTTTCCGCTCCCCACTTCTCCTTCCAAGAGTCTATTCATTGGCTTTTCCGTTTCCAGATCAGCAGATATTTCTTTTACGGCTTTTTTTTGGGCGTTTGTTAATTCAAATGGTAATTTATCTAAAAAAATTTGTACACTATTGTTAAATTTGGCAATTGAAAATGGTTGTCCCTTGCCCTTGTTTTCCCATTCTTTTTTTCTTGCAAGAGTAGATAGCTGTAAAATAAATAATTCTTCAAAAGCCAATCTTTGTTTTGCTTTTTGGGCTTCTTCGAGATTTTGCGGAAAGTGAATTTTT
>CAYIOB010000032.1:0-8188 GCA_964364925.1 uncultured Gammaproteobacteria bacterium | reverse complement strand
GCATATTACAAAAGAAACAATTTTAAATAATTTCTTGGCTTTTCACCCATTTGATTACAAGACTTATGTTTTAAGTAGTTATAAAAAGAAAGTCGCTAAATATGTATATAGTAGTTAATACTAGAGGCTATTGACAAAGGTCTTGTTTTCTTATATTATTCGATAAATTAATCGTATTTATCTTAATTATTCCCTCAAGTAATTTGTGAGGGATTTTATTTTGAATGAGGCTTGAAAAATATGGATAGTAAAAAAATTTATCTAACAAAAGAAGGTCTTGAAGAGCTCAAAAAAGAATTTGAAGAACTTTCTAAAACAAAAAGGCCGGATGTTTTGTCCAGAGTGTCCCAGGCAAGAAGCATGGGCGATCTTTCCGAGAACGCGGAATACGTTGCCGCAAGAGAGGAGCTGTCATTTATTGACGGAAGGATAGATGAGCTGGAAGAGCTTCTTAAACAAGCGGTTCTTATAGTAGAAAGCGGCAGCAAAAACTCTAATCATGTTGTTAAACTAGGTTCCAAAGTGACTTTAAATATAAAAGGAAAAAAAGAAAACTTTATGGTTGTTGGGGAATGGGAAGCAGACCCGCAAGAGAAAAAAATTTCTCATGAATCCCCTCTTGGTAAAGCGCTTATTGGTAAAAAAGTCGGAGAGAAAGTTGAAGTAGAGGCTCCGGCAGGAAAAGTTCTTTACACAATAGTTTCCGTCAACTAAAATAATCTTAAGGTTAAAAATTTTATCCTCAAACTTATGGCAAAAGACACAATGTTGGCAGTTCTTAAGGAAAAAAAAGCCCCTGGCGTTGTAGTTAAAAAAATCCCCGTTCCTGAAACTCCAAAAGGAGAAGTAAAAGTAAAAGTTTTATATGCATCAATTTGTGGAACCGATGTCGGAATCTATGATTGGACCCCATGGGTTGCCGAAAAATTAACCCCCCCTATTGTCATTGGTCATGAAGTTGTTGGAGAAATACTTGAAATAAACGGTGTAGCCCCCCATTTAAAAAAGGGGGATATTGTCTCTTCGGAAACCCATATTTTCGACAATACATGTTATCAATGTCATATTAATAACCGCCACATTTGTGAGAATGTCCAGTTTTTCGGCTATGGCAGAAATGGCGGTTTTTCAGAGTATGCGACAATTCCAATTCATACAACCTGGAAGAACGATTCACGTATTCCTCTTGAGGCGATGAGCGTTCAGGAGCCGCTCGGCAACTCGGTCAATGTCATAGCTAAGGCAGGCGTCGCAGGTAAAAAAGTGCTTATCATGGGGTTAGGGCCAACCGGTTTATGTGCGGGGATGGTTGCTAAAGCCTATGGAGCATCAGAGGTGGTTGGTCTTAACAGGAGAGAGTATAGACGCAAACTTGCTAAAGAGATTGGTTTTGATAGAGTGTTGGAAACATTGCCAGAAAAAGAATACGGTACGTTCGATGTAGTTTGTGAGATGAGCGGAAATATCGAGACGATTCAAGTTGCCCTTAATGCAGTACGTATAGCCGGTAAAATTATTGCTTTTGGAACGCCGAAGAAGAATGTTGAATTTGACTGGGGCGTTCTTATCAATAAAGAAATAACTATAGAATCTGTATTTGGCCGCCGTATCTGGGAGACTTGGTATCAAACTTCAGGTTTACTTATCAGCGGAAAGATTGATCTCCGTAAAATTATAACCCACCGCTTTAAATTAGCGGAATTTGAAAAAGCAATGGGGGTTATGAAATCAGGAGAGTGCGGAAAGATAATGTTAATTCCATGATTATCAGTGATTTTTATAAACAGCTCGAAGAGGTAACGAGGGTGGGCAAACTCCCCAGAGTTATCGAATCGGGGCAAGGAGCGTATCTTACAATTAATGGAGTTAAAAAGCTTAATTTTTGCTCCAGTCATTATTTGGGTCTTGCAGTTTCGCCCCGGGTCATAAAGGCTGTTAAAGAAGCAGTTGATAAATATGGCATTGGCACAGGCTATCGTACTCTTGCGGGGACACACGTGCTTCATCTTCGGCTTGAAGAGGCCCTAGCGCGCTTTAAAGGCGCAGAATCGGCAATTGTACTGCAAGGCGGATATATGGCAAATTGCGCTGCAATTCAAACTATTATAGGTAAAGAAGATATTGTTATTTCCGATGAATTGAATCACGCTTCAATAATTGATGCCGTAAGGCTCTCCCAAGTAAAAAATAAATTTATTTATAAGCATAGGGATATGATGGATTTGGAGGAAAAATTAAAAGAAGCATCAAAACTTTCAGAAACTCCTAAAAGCGACGGGCAAACCCCTTTAATATTAATAATAACCGATGGAGTTTTTTCTATGGATGGAGATTTAGCTCCGCTTCCCGAAATTGTAAGATTGGCAAAAAAATATAACGTATTAACAATGATTGATGATGCGCATGGAGAAGGAGTTTTGGGAAAAGGCGGAAGGGGAATTGTTGACCATTTTGGTCTTCATGGACAAGTTGATATAGAAGTTGGAACTTTGTCTAAAGCATTTTCTGTAATGGGAGGATTTATTACGGGCAAAAAAATTCTTATAGATTTTTACAAACAAAAAGCCAGGCAATTTTTATTTTCAAATGCTTTAACAATTCCCGATACCGCAGCTCTTCTTGAAGGAGTAAAAATTCTTGAAGAATCGGATGAGCTTGTGCAAAAACTTTGGGATAATGCAAAATATCTTAAAGAAGAATTCAAGAAACTTGGTTTTGACACGGGACATTCGGAAACTCCGATTACTCCGATTATGCTGCCAAACGAAGATATTGCCAGAGAATTTAGCGCAAAGCTTTTTGAAGAAGACGTTTTTGCAACGCCGATTGTTTTTCCGATGGTTGCTAAAGACAAAGCCCGCATCCGGGTTATTCCTTCTGCAGCGCATTCCAGAAAAGATTTAGATTTTGGCATTGCCGCATTTGAAAAAGTGGCAAAAGAGCTAAAAGTTCTATAGAATCCTCTTATGACTAAGTATAAGCTGGCTGTTTGCGGGGGAACGTTTGATTTACTGCACGCAGGGCATAAAGCTTTTCTTAAAAAGGTTTTTGACATTTCGGACAGAGTTCTTCTAGGAATAACAAGTAATTTATATACTCAATCTTTCAAAAATAGCTCACAAATAGAGGATTTCGAAGTAAGGAAGCAAGCTGTTGAACATTTTTTAGATTCAATCGGTGTAAAAACAAGAGTAGAGATAGTGTCTATCAATAGTGCTTACGAGCCATATTTGGAAACTTCAATTCAATATCGGGCAATTGCGGTAACGCCACAAACCCAACGTTCGGCATTGGATATTAATGCAAAAAGAAAAGAAAACGACGTACCCGGGCTGGAAGTAGTAATTTTACCCATGCTATTAGCTCAGGACGGAAAAGAGATTTCTTCAACCAGAATTAGAAACGGCGAAATAAACAGAGACGGCAGGCTTTATGTAAAACCTGAATGGTTGACGGGCAAATTAGTTCTTCCTAAGGATCTAAGAACAGAACTTCATAAGCCATTTGGGGAAGTTTTAAACGATGTTCCAAAAGGTTTAGATGGGCAAAAAATTGTAACAATTGGAGATATTACAACTCAAAGATTTAATCAAAATAATGTCGGACAATTTCTGTCAATCGTTGATTTTTTTGTTCATCGCCAAGTAAGATTTCATCAGCTTTCAGAATTAGGCTTTGGCAATCAAGGTTTTCTAAAAGTAGAAAATCCTCGTGGAATAATTACGCCGGAGCTTTTTACTTCAATACAAAATGTTTTTAAAACAAAAGAGGAGAAAATAATTCTGGTTGAAGGCGAAGAAGACTTAGCGGTTTTGCCTGTTTTACTTATCACCCCGCTTGGATTTTCTATTTTTTACGGCCAACCCGGAGAGGGATTGGTTCGTGTTGACGTCACTGAAGAAAATAAAGAAAAAGCTTATCGATTAGCAGAAAGGTTTATTCCGGAGAATTAATCTTTGACAAAATATATTGTTCATGAGATAATTATTTTTAGTTATGAAAATAAAATTTAACGATTTTTCTAAAAAGGCCAAGAAGAACCTCTCTTCGAGGGGATTTGTCTTGGCGTAATTAACGCTTTTTTAGAAAAAGACAACCCCTCCAAGGAGGGGTTTTTTAGTGCTTGTCCGCCGATAAATCGCGCCATGAACTATTCCGCCTCAGGCGGATGAAAAGGTGAATGGCAAGATAAGGCGGGGGAAAGGAGGTGGTAAATTATGGGAGAAGCAAGAATGGCAAGACAGATGGGAGCAATAGATAATTCCGTTATCTTGGCTGTAAAGAGCTCATCTGATCCAAGATATTATGAGTTAGGTAGAGAGCTTAAAAGGAGGGTAAAAAGAGGAGATATTGTTGTCTTTGACGCAACAGGTAATGCTAGCGTAATAGACAGAGAAGAGGCGCGTAGACAAAGCGTCCATCAAGCCGCTCAGAGGACGGAAGCTATAGCTGTAAGAACAGAAGAGCCTGCGTTAAGAGTTGTAGACGCAATTGGAAGAAATCCAATAGCAGCAAGACTTGCTGCCGGCCTAAATGGTGATGAAGCAAGAGCTAGGAGATTATTTTTTAATAAAGCAAGGGAGTTTAAAAGAACAGGTGCTATTTCCCAGACAGAGACTATTAGGCATGCTGATAGTTCGCGACAACCTGCTTTTGGTGTGCAAAGCGGAGAGCCTAACCCTGAGAGGAGAGTAAAAGCATACTTTTCTAGAGAAGGAGAAGATTTTGTACTTAGGGTTCTTTGTAAAGTAACCGAAGATGAGAGGGGTCGAGATGCGTTAAGGGAAGATGGCTTTATTCCACCGAGAATAGGGAAAGGAGCGAAAAGAAGGGGATAGTTTGTTCTTCAGCATTTGTTACGTGACGTGTTGAAGTAAAGAATGGGAAAATTTTGGTAAATAGAAAAGGAGGTGTTAAATTTATGATAAATGAAGTTGATAGACAAAGATTTCAAGTCCTGTTTGAGGCAGAAGAGCAAAGACTTAATTCTGGATCTTCTAGGCAACAAACAAGAGGTTTGAGACCATCTCAAATGTCAGGAGATAGCCATGGCGGACGTTTTTTTGATCCGTCAGAGGCTGTTAGACCGATTGGACGAGAAAGTGCAAGGGTAGCCGGAAGAACATAAGCATATTCAAAAAGATTTGAAGTACTTTTATAATTTGTCTTTATTAGGTAGAATATCATTGTATGTTTTGGGCCGATGAAGTAGCGTTAGAATTAAAAAAAAGAAAATTACCGCTTGAATGGGTTGATGACATGAAAACGCCAAGCGGTAAAATTCATGTTGGGGCTTTGCGCGGAGTGGTAATTCACGATTTGGCATATAAGTCTTTAAAAGACGCCGGTGTTAAAGCAAAATATACTTACATTTTCGATAATCATGATCCAATGGACGGTTTGCCTGTTTATCTTCCAAAAGAATATGGAAAATATTTAGGTATGCCGCTTTTTAAGGTTCCATCTCCAAATAAAGGGTTTGCAAATTATGCAGAATATTACGCAAAAGATTTTATTGATGTATTTACAAAAATTGGCTGCACTCCTGAGATTTTATTGTCGACAGATCTTTATCTAAACGGTAAGATGAATGATTCTATCAAAGAAGTTTTGGATAAAGCAGATAAAATAAGAAAAATTTATGAGGAATTGTACAAAAGGGAATTGCCTAAGAATTGGTATCCGTTTCAACCCTATTGCCCCAACTGCGGAAAGGTATCAACCACATCGGCAACGTCTTGGGACGGAGAAAAAGTACACATAGTTTGCGGAATAGATAAAGTTAACTGGACAAAGGGTTGTGGTTTTGAGGGAGATATATCGCCATTTAGCGATAAAAATGGAATTGTCGGAAAGCTTCCCTGGAAAGTAGAATGGGCAGTAAAATGGAAAGTTGTCGGAATAACTGTTGAAGGAGCAGGAAAAGACCATATGAGCAAAGGCGGATCCCATGATTTGGCAGATGAAATATGCAAAAGAATTATAAATTATCCTACTCCTTATCCTTTAGGTTACGAATTTTTTCTCATTGGTGGAAAAAAAATGTCTTCTTCAAAAGGATTAGGTTCATCGGCCGCCGAAATGCTTGATATATTGCCGCCTGAGCTTTTGCGGTTTCTAATGGTAAAAACAAGGCTAAATCAGACAATTAATTTTGATCCAAGCGGCGGTACAATACCTAATCTTTTCGACGAATATCAAAAATCGGCAGATGCGTATTTTTCTCGATCCGCCTCCCCGGCCTCGCCAAGCGAAGCGGGGCGGGCTGGAGGAAATAAGACAAACGATGACTTAGCGAGAATTTTTGAACTCTCGCAAATGTCAAAAGTTATTAAGCCGCCAACTGTTAGGTTTTCCGTTCTTTGTCAGTGGGTGCAAATGCCCAACATGGAAGAGGAAATAAAAAAAGAAAATCTTGAAGAATGGACAAGATATGCGAGAGCTTGGGTAGAGAAATATGCGCCGGAAAGCGAAAAATTTGCTGTTCAAAAAGAGTTGCCTGAAGCTGTAAAATCTTTATCAAAAACTCAAAAGGAGTTATTGTCAAAAATTGCAAAAGAGCTTGATAAAAAATGGACCGGCGATGATTTCCAAACCAGAATTTACGACATAGGAAAAGAATTGGGCCTAAGCGGTAAGGAAACTTTTGCAGCGATTTATCTATCACTTCTTGGAAAAGATCATGGTCCAAAAGCCGCGTGGCTAATTCTCTCGCTTGATAAAGATTTTGTGAAGAAAAGATTTGAAGAAGCCTCAAAATAGTATGAAAAACAAACTTCTTGTCGCAACCGGAAACAAGGGTAAAGTACAAGAACTTGAAGATATATTAAAAATTCCGTTAGAAATTGCAGATATTGATATCGATGAAGTTCAAAGCATGGATTTGGAATATGTCTCTAGGAAGAAAACCGAAGAAGCATACAGAATACTTAAAAGACCGGTAATAACTGATGATGTGGGAGTTTTTATAGAAGCATGGAATAATTTTCCCGGACCTTTTGTAAAATACGTTCACGAGATTCTCGGAAATAAAAAAATTATTGCTCTTTTAAAAAATGAAAAAAACAGAAATGTTATCGTAAGAAGCGCGGTCAGTTATCATGACGGAAAAAAAGTTCATACTTTTATAGGCGAAGTTAAGGGAACAATAGCTCTTAAAGAAAAAGGAACAGAGGGTTGGGGTTTTGACCCGATTATTATTCCTTCCGGCGAAACTCAAACTTTTGCAGAAATGGGAACAAAAAAGAAAAATACGTTATCTCATAGAAGAAAAGCGTTTGATAAGCTTAAAGAATTCTTATAGTAAAAGCAAATAAAAAGAGATATAATTCTTAGTAGATATGCTTGATATAAAATTTATCAGGGAAAATCCAAAATTAGTAAAAGATGGAGCAAAAAACAAAGGCATAAGTATTGACATTGATGAGATTCTAAAAAAAGATGAACAGTGTCGGGATTTTGCTTCTAAAGTGCAGAAACTTCAAGAGAAAAAAAACGCTCTTTCGGGAGCAATAAAAGGTAAGCCAACTACGGAACAGCTTCTAAAAGGAAAAGAAATAAAAGAAACGCTTCAAAAAGCAGGAATCGATCTTAAACTATGCGAAGATAATCTACGTACGATGCTATCCCAGATTCCAAATCTTCCAAAGCCGGATGTAAAAGTTGGAAAAGATGAAAACGAAAATGAAGTAATAAAAAAATATAAAGAGCCGCCGAAATTTATATTTACTCCAAAAGATCACCTGGAGCTAGGAGAAAATTTAGACATCATTGACGTAAAAAGAGCATCTAAGGTATCAGGCGCAAGATTTGGTTATCTTAAAAACGACGGTGTTTTACTGGAATTGGCATTAATTCAATTAGCAATGAAAACTCTTATTAAGGAAGGTTTTATTCCGGTTATTCCCCAAACTCTAATTAAAAAAGAAGCAATGCAGGGCTTAGGATATATGGAAAACGGCGGTGAAGAAGATATGTATCATTTGGAAAAGGACGATATGTATTTAGTTGCAACTGCAGAACACTCAATTGTTCCAATGCACATGAATGAGATTTTCAGCAAAAAAGAATTGCCAAAAAGATATGTTGCATTTTCAAGCGCTTTCAGGAGAGAAGCCGGCAGTTATGGAAAAGATACTAAAGGAATTTTAAGAGTTCATCAATTTGATAAAGTTGAGATGGTTTCCTA